>CAVPKZ010000151.1:0-3856 GCA_963705755.1 uncultured Acidobacteriota bacterium
AAAAAAAAAAAAAAAAAAAAAAAAAAAAAAAAAAAAAAAAAAAAAAAAAAAAAAAAAAAAAAAAAAAAAAAAAAAAAAAAAAAAAAAAAAAAAAAAAAAAAAAAAAAAAAAAAAAAAAAAAAAAAAAAAAAAAAAAAAAAAAAAAAAAAAAAAAAAAAAAAAAAAAAAAAAAAAAAACATGGCCGGGCTGTTCGCTATTCTCCAAACGTAAAAGCCAAAAGTGCAAACCGGGTAGCTGCTTCCTCAAATCCCACGACCTCTGCGCCTGCCTCGGGCTGCCCAACCGATGTTCCCATGGGGTCGCGCCAATGCGATCACTTAGTTGTATTAGCGCCGTCGGCCAAGCAGGGGCCACAATCACCAGCCACATCTCCAACCGACTTAAGCGAATCTTCCGCGGCGCGAGTGCTGCCCGCGCCGGCAGCATCAACCGACGCGTTAGCAAACGCCGCAGATAAAAAAGCGGATGCTGATTCGGCTCGTACAACTCAAACGATCATAGATGAGGCATACTCGCTGCCAACCGAACAAATTGCTACTGCCGATAAACTCCGCGAACCAACTTTTGAAACGAGCGGTAACACAGCACTGGCGAAGACAGTCCTGGCGCACGGAGGGACAGTGCTATGGCGACTGAGAGCTAAAGGACAAATTGTGCGATCAGTGGATGGCGGGGTTACCTGGGTGCGCCAAAATAGTGGAGTGAAGGTGGAGTTGCTCGCGGGATCGGCGCCGAGTGAAGCAGTGTGCTGGATTGTTGGACGGAGCGGGTCGATTTTAAGAACGACCGACAGCGGTGGGCACTGGAATAAAGTGGTTTCTCCAATTCGCGGGGATATTGCCGGAGTTCAGGCTGCAGATGCCATGACGGCAGAGATTTTTGATGCGAATAAGAGTTCGCGATTTGTTACCCATGACGGCGGTGTAACTTGGCAAGCTGCGAAAGAATAGGCGTTAAGTGTTGCTGCTAAAGCCGAGAACTACTGGACGGCCAGTGCAGCGTTCATAAACTTGTGGTGCAAGAAATTCCGGCGCCGGCGTTCTAAGGGAGCACGACAAATTCAATTGAGGTGACGCGATGATAGCCCAGCGCCGTAAATTTCAAGGCAAGGTTGTTGCCACCGCAGTGACTCTGTTAGTTGCATCGGGTGTAGGTACGGGAATTTATGCCAAGGGGCATCGCCGTAATGGTGGCGCTGAACAGGAAACGGAAGCTAGCCGCGAGAAAAATGCCCAGTCCACTACACTCAGCGATCAAACCGACCTGAATGTCACCGTTTATAACTCGAATATCGCGCTGGTGCGGGATGTGCGGCAACTGACGCTGCCAAGCTGCACGTTCAGCCTGAAATTTGCGGACATTGCTGCCACTGGAAATCCTGCCACGGTACAGTTCCGCTCGTTGACGGAGCCGGACAAACTGACCGTCATCGAACAGAATTATGAGTACGATTTGCTGGAGCCGGCAAAACTGCTGCACAAGTACGTGGGCAAGGAAGTGACACTAGTGCGCACGTCGCGCGAGAATGGCGAGCTCAAGCATGAAGACGTGAAAGCCACGCTGCTGGCGGATAACAATGGGCCGGTGTGGAAGATCGGGAATGACATTGTTACGGGAGTTTATGCCGAGGGTTACCGGTTCCCGGAAGTGCCTGCGAATCTTTTTGAGCGGCCAACGCTGCTGATGTCGCTGGAAAATTCCGGCGGGCGCAACCAACAGATCGAAGCCTCATATCTTGCGAGCAATCTATCGTGGAACGCCGACTACATCTTGACAGTGGGCCGCGAGGATAAAACCGCGGATCTGGACGGTTGGGTGACGCTCGGGAATACCAGCGGCACCGCATTTCATAATGCGCGGCTGCAATTGGTAGCCGGGGATTTGAACCGCTTGCCGCAGGCTAGAATGCAAGAAAACTCACGGGACATGGTTTTTAAGAATTCCGTGGCCGCCGCGCCGCAATTTCAGCAGGAAAACTTCAGCGAGTATCACCTTTACACGCTGGGGCGTCGCACCTCCATCGAGGACAAAGAGACCAAGCAGATCAGTTTGCTCCAAGGAACCGGCGTACCAACCGAGAAAATCTTCATAGTGAATGGGCAGAATTTTTATTACCGCAACGCGCAGAACCCAGGGTCGCCGATTAAAGACGCAGTGCTGGTGTATTACAAATTCAAGAACGAGCAGAAAGCCGGACTGGGCATGCCTATGCCTGCCGGAAACGTGCGCGTCTACCAGAAAGATTCAAAGGGCGGCGTGTTGTTCATCGGCGAAGACCACATCGATCACACCCCAAAAGACGAAACCGTGACGGTGCATATTGGCAATGCCTTTGACATCGTGTCGGAACGGAAGCAGACGGATTACAAACGCATCGATAATCACACTTGGGAGATGGAGTTCGAGATTACCCTGCGCAACCACAAAGACTCGCCTGTAGTCGTGGAGGTGAATGAGCCGATCGGCGGCGATTGGGAGATGCTGTCGTCCACGTACAAGGCTACGAAGACGGCGGCGTTTGCGGCGCAGTTTCATGTGCCGGTGCAGAAGGATGGGACTTCGGTGCTGAAGTATCGCGTGCGCGCGAAGTGGTAGAAGCGCCAAATAAACCGGTGGAAATAAAAACCGCGCCCTTAACGCAAAGGGCGCGGTTTTTATTTTTTGCCGTAAATTGCGTCAGGAGAGCACGGCGTCAGCTTCGATTTCAATAAGCATGTCCGGGGAAATTAGCTTGCTGACCTGCAACATGCTAGTAGCTGGACGGATGGCGGCAAAAATTTCGCCGTGAGCGCGCCCGATTTTTTCCCACTCGGCGATATCCACGACATAGAGGCGAGTGCGCACAACGTCGTTGAGAGTAGCCCCAGCTTTGAGCAACGCAGCCTCGATATTCTTGATGGTCTGCAGGGTCTGGATGTAAACGTCGCCAACGCCAACTATATTGCCATCGGGGCCGGTGGCGGTGGTACCGGAGACGGCGATGATGTTGCCGACACGCACGGCACGGGAATAGCCGACGATGGGCTCCCACGGGGCGCCGCTGGAAATGTTTTGACGAGGCACGTTTAATTCTCCTTCGGTTCTTTTCCTGCTGTTTTTCAGTAGTGAGGGGCGTGAGGTCATCAGGGTATCCAAGCAACGTTAAGAATGTTAAGCAACGCATCCATGACAATGTGATGCGTGACCGCGCAATTCGTGACGTCATTAGTACGAGGCATCGTATTCGCGGTAGGTTGCTTGCGCGGTTGTTTTAACGATTACCATGCTGCCTACTACGTTGCGGCTGTTTTCGATGCCCGGTGGAGACGCGTGGTAAACTGAATAAATCATGCACCCATTGCAGCGCGAATTGCGGCCTCGCTACAGCCCGAGGACGCGATGAAGTGTAACAACATCCTGGAAGCCATCGGGCATACGCCGCTGGTGCGCCTGAATCGCATCAATCACGGATTGAAACCGCAGATTTACGGGAAGGCAGACTACATCAACCCCGGCGGATCAGTGAAAGACCGCATCGCCATCACCATGATCGATGAAGCGGAGAAAAAGGGCTTGTTGAAGCCCGGCGGCACCATCATTGAGGGCACCTCGGGAAATACCGGGATGGGGCTGGCGCTGGTCGCTGCGGTACGCAATTACAAAATGGTTTTTACTATTACGGATAAACAGTCCAAGGAAAAAGTGGATTTGCTGAAGGCGCTGGGCGCGGAAGTAATTGTCTGCCCCACGGCGGTCGAACCGGACGACCCACGCAGCTACTATTCGGTGGCGAAAAAATTGGCGCGCGAGATTCCCAATTCTTATTATCCGAACCAATACGACAACCCCATGAATCCCGAAGCGCATTACCTGACC
>CAVPKZ010000152.1:0-12151 GCA_963705755.1 uncultured Acidobacteriota bacterium
AGATCGTCGAGCCTGACCATGTAGGAACTGGCCTTGGCGAAACGTTTCTTATCTTCTTCGCCGGCGCCGCGCGGCAATTCTCTTTTCTTGCGGGCTACTTTCCAGCGTACCGGGGCCTCAAATTCGCCGCGGCAGCTGGGGCAAATCAGCTTTACCTTTCGTACTTCTTCTTTCTCGTTATAAAAAGAGCGCTCGTCCATAGTTATAGCGCGGGAAGGCTCACCGCTTCATCGATTGTAACAAATTCAAGTCCCAGGTCACGCCAGCGTGGAAGCCAATATTGCAAGGCCTCAACGGTGGCGCGGCGGTCCGCATTCAAAAAACGGTAGTCTCCGTCGTGCAGGCAAAGAACGTCGCCGCCGCCTGCTTGCGCATTTTTCGCAGCGGCATTCGAGAACTGTGCTCGCTTTGCAATGGGCGCCATTCGTTCTATTAGCCATGCCGCTGGTTTGATTCGCCAATCGCCAGGCAAAATTGTCCATAACGCGGTACGCATACCCATCCCCTTGGCACTGGAAACCACCCACGGATTGCGCATCCCCCAAGGCGGACGAAACCACCTAGGCGTCGTGCCGGTGATAGTACCGACCGCTTCGTTACACCTCTGCATTTGCTCTCTTATTTGCGTTGGCGTATTCCAAAAAAGATTAGCGTGCGTAGCCGTATGGTTCCCGATGGCATGCCCGCGAACGACAATTTCACGAACCAGTTCCGGGCATTCCTGAGCGAATCGCCCCACCATAAAAAAAGTAACACGCGCCTCGTAATGCTCCAACAACTTCAATAGTTCGGGTGTGATTTTGGGATTGGGTCCATCGTCAAACGTAATCGCCAGTTTCCGCGGCGAGTTCGTTCGCCACACCATCGAGCCAAACAGTTCGGAACGAGGATGGACAGCCCCGTAAGCCGTCACAGCAGCCGCTGTGAGAGCGACCGGCGTGGCAATGAGCCAAGGATTCACGAATCCATTCTCACATGCACAAAGACTGACGTCAGGCAGGAATTTTTGCCGTATATGCGGACACTGAACCCTCATGCGGGCTTGCGAATGGCCTGGAGGTCGATTCCCAACTGCTGGCATTTCTTGTACAAATGGCTGCGCTCCAATCCTAAGGCGCGCGCCACGTTAGTCATGTGACAATTCTGCCGGCGAATTTCAGAAATGAGCGTCTCGCGTTCGAACACCTCACTGCGCTCCGCAAGAGTGCCCGTTTCATGATGACTTGTGCCAGCACCAACTCCGTTGTCTGCGATTTTGCCAGTGTAACCGGGAAGCACCACCCTCACGTCATCGGCGTTTACCGATTCTCCCTCGGAGAGCAGAATCAGCCGCTCCACAACATTGCGCAACTCGCGAACATTTCCCGGCCAGCTATATTGCTGCAGCGCTTCAACCGCTTCCTCATCAACGGACTTCTGTTTCCAGCTGTTTTGCCATGCGACTTGACTCGCGAAGTGTTCCAGCAACTGCGGCATGTCTTCTTTTTCGTTCGCGCAATGGCGGCACGCGTAACGGAAAGACATAAACCCGGTGGAACAAATCCTGCCGAAATCCATTTTCTTTAGCGAGATTCTCCAGATTTCTGTGCGTAGCCACCAGCACTCGGACGTTTACGCGGATGGGCTTGTCTCCACCCACGCGTTCCACTTCTCCTTCTTCAAGGACGCGCAAAAGTTTTGCTTGCATCGCCAGCGGCATATCGCCGATCTCATCTAGAAACAGCGTGCCGCCTTCCGCCTGTTCGAATTTTCCAAGATGCTTGGCCGCCGCTCCGGTAAAGGAGCCTTTTTCATGGCCGAAGAGCGCTGACTCAATCAGTTCCGCCGGCACCGCCGCGCAATTCAAGGTAACGAACGCGTTTTCTCTCCGCGCAGATTTTTCGTGAATCGCTCGCGCTACCAGCTCTTTGCCCGTGCCCGTTTCTCCCAATATGCAAACGCGCGTCTCGCTGGCCGCGACACGCTCAATTTCGCTCAACAGTTTTTTCATTGCCGCACCGCCGCCCACCAGCTCATGTTTCCCGATGCGGCGCCGCAGTTCCTGATTCTCATTTTCGAGCCGCGTGATACGCAGGGCATTATCGATGGTCAACAGGAGTTTGTCGGTCGAGAGCGGTTTTTCAAGAAAATCCAGCGCGCCAAGCTTCGTAGCGCGGACCGCCATTTCAATGTTGGCCTGTCCGGAGATCATAATTATGGGTGTTTTTATGCCCAGGCTCTTGATCTCTTCCAGCAAATCCAGCCCGGTCTTCCCAGGCATGATCACATCGGAAAAAACCAGATCAAACACCTCGCTGCGAAGAGTTTCCACTGCGCGCGTAGCGTTGTCGCAAACCGTTACCTCATGGCCGGCCATGCGAAAGGCACGCGAAAGCGAAGCCAGCGTGTTGGGGTCGTCATCTACCAGAAGCAAGTGGGCCTTGCGTGGCAAGCGGGCTCCTTGAAGTCCTAGTCCGACGCGGCGGCCAAGGTGCTCGGAGTGGTCGGCTCAGATTTTGCGATCACAACTTCATCACGGGGAGTTTCTGTGCGCTCTGACTGGCGTTGCGGCAAATCAATTCGAATGGTGGTGCCGCGACCCTCTTCGCTGGAAATAGAAACAGTGCCATGGTGATCGCTCACCACGGACTGCACAATCGCCAGGCCGAGCCCTGTTCCCTGTGGTTTTGTGGTGTAGTACGGCGTAAACAATCGCGCGGATTCTTCAGGCGTCAAACCGTTGCCGGTATCGGCGATCTGCACGCGAATCTTTCCGTCAAGATCCGAGGTTCGCAAGGTAAGCGTGCCGCCGGCAGGCATAGCATCCAGCGCGTTCAACACCACATTCTGAAACGCGCGATGCAGCAATTCAGGATCGCCATCAATCTCTGGCAAGCCCTCTTTCAGAAATAGTTCCCGTGTGATGGCCGGCTTCCCAACTTCATTAAATTGCGCATCGAAAAGCCTCAGAACTTCATGAAGTGCTTCATTCACGTTCATCCGTTCGAATCTTGGCGTGGGCATCTTCGAGAAATCACTGAAACGCGCCACAATGGAATTCAAATTAGCCAATTCCGTTTTCAATGTCGCGGTCGACTCGGTAAAAACCTCCATGAACTGTTCATGGTCCAGCTGCCGCGCGCGTTGCAGATTTTCCACGGTGATTTGCAGTGGAAACAGCGGGTTCCGCAGCTCGTGCGCCAATCTGCGCGCCAATTCCCGCCACGCGGCGACCCGTTCCGTTTGCAGCAACCGCTCTTTCTGCACTCCCAGCGTGCGGGTCATATCGTTAAACGCGGTAGCCAATTGCCCCACTTCATCATAGGTGCGCACATCAATCCGCGCATCCCATCTTCCCGAGGCCACTTCGCGCGCCGCTACCGCCAATTCTTCCACCGGATGCGTGATTCGCGCCGAAAACCACCATATCAATAGCAAGGCAATCAGCAAGGCGGCAGCGCCCACCGATGCGGCGATCCATTCGATGCGTTGGGTTAACAGCACCAATTCTCGCCGCGAGCTGCCCACCAACAATATTCCCAACAACTCATTGTTCCGGCCGGTGAGTGGAATGGCGTGAAATGTCTCCGCGCTCGCCGGATCCGCACTCCAATTGATGGTGCTGATAACCGGCCGCTGCGGCTGCTTCTTACTTTGTTCGATCAGCGGCGCGTATCGGTCCGCCTGCGGCACCGCGCCGCCTGCATCCGTTAATTGCGCGGGAGCAAAATCAGGATCCAGGTTCTGATACAAAAGCGTCCGCATCCCTGCAGGTAGCACCAAGGAAGCAAGAAAGTTCTGATCCAGCCGGCGCCCGCCGATGATGTAAAAATTCTTATCGCCCACGGGCAAACTTCGCACCACCGTCAACGAAAGTGCCACGCTGTCCGGTAACTCCTCTTTGGTCAAAAATGCGTGTGAGTCTCGCCAATTCTTGTTGGCAATGACCCAGTCATTTTTATATCCAACCCGAGAGGGAAACTGCGCCGAGGATATCAGCGTCCCGTCGGAATTGACGAACTGCACAAAATCCAGCCCATGATCCTGTGCCGCGCCGGTGCCATCGTGCACATACAAAGATTGGTCGGCGTTGGGCCGCGCCAGATCCAACGCCATGCGCAAGGTGATTTCCGCATTGGCGATATTCTCCACCTGGTGCACGACCTCTTCGCCCCGCTGTGCAAATTCTTTCTGGAATTGCGCCACCAGCGCCTCGGTGCGCTGCGCGTCCATTTCCTCAAACGCCGCGCGCGTGTAATGCGTGACGCCGTAAGCCACTACGGTGACCGACGCCACCACGGTCAGCATAAAAATCAGCAGCAACTTGGTGCGAAGACTCAACGAAATACCCCAGAAACTCTTTTCAGGCCATTTCCCCTAATTAGCTTTGCCCTTCACGAAGAAGAAAGCATATCCCGATTAACCGCAGTGGTAAAACAGCCGGCAGCGAGATGGGCAAATAAGTTAGCCCATCCGCCGCCTTTTGCGCCTCCGGATCGCCTGCTGGTATCAGGGACGCCGAGGAGCTTTAGGCTGCACCGCCGCGCTCGTCGTCGGTTGGCTGGATGGATCTGCATCGTCGACCACATTGCCGTTAGGGCTGCCCAAGCCCGAGAACGCCGAGCGCATCACGTCGCTGGCAAAGAAGTTCCTGCCCGTCCATGGGCACCATCATGATTTGCAGTTTATCCGAAAGGCGCTCCGCGATAATTTTTTGAATGAGCATCGGATTGGACTTCAGCACCGCGGCTTCGAATTTCATGCGCTCCGAATCAGCCGCCGCGGTCACCCTGATGCGATTCGCTTCGGCCTCCGACAAATTCTTTTGGCGTTCCAGTTCGGCTTTGCTGTCGATCACTTTAGCCTGCGCCGCAGCTTCCGCATTTTGCAGCGTGGCTTCCTTGCGCGCTTGCGCCTCCAGCTTGGTTTGTTCAATCTGCTTTTGTTTCAGCGGCAGCGTGTACTGCATCGCGTCCGATTCGGCCTTGGCCTGCAGTACGCGCACTTGCGCCTGCGCTTCGGCTTGCTTCACCGAGCGCGCTTTCTGCGCTTCCGCTTCGAGCTCCGCGATCTTTACTTCTTTAAGTTTAATGTCCTGCTCGGTTGTCAGACGCTCGTCTTCTTGCTCTTTCAGCAACAACCCTTCGAGGCCTTTGGCATATTCCTCTGGCAATTGCAGGTCGCGCAACAAGACTTCGCGGACCACAATGCCGTCGCTCGCTAGCCGCGCAGTGATGGCTTCCGCGGCTTTTGAACGCAACTCCTCCCGCTTGGTGGCGAATATTTCCCGCGTCATATAATTTGGCGCCAATTGCCGGTAGATCGTCGACACCACTGGCGCAACCACCTGTTCGCCAACCGGCTGCGGCAGATTGGTATGAATGGAATCCAGACGCCGCGGATCAAGCCGGTAACGCACCGAAACCGCTAGGCCGATATTCAGTCCTTCACGCGCCTGGACGGAGAGCACTTCGCCTTTTTTCTTGTCGGTCTCCGCAGCCACCGTCGAATAAACCTGTTCGCGCGTGTCATAGAGCGCCACGCTATCGATGAGCGGCGTGACGATGATGCACACCGGGATACAGCGTGCCAGGACGCGCGCCCTGAATCTGGCTGATGCGCACTCCCGCCGAGCCGTCGGGAACAACCACAATGCTTAGCGCCAGCAGCAACGGCAAAATTGCCGCAGCCACCAATCGCTGCGCCCGCTTCCAACGCACCGGCGCTAAAGGGGGCGGTGGCAAGGTAACCGGCGCACAGTTTCGCCATTCGCTTTTCTTTGGATGAGTCTCCTCAATCGTTCTGAGACATACATATCGTAAACAACCAAGGCCCCGGCGCTGCCAAATAGCCCGACACCGAGAAGCATCAGCAAATATTTCAAAGCCAACATGATATTGCTCCCTTCTTTCTGTGATCATGCGAATAAGATAAAAATTCTTCGCGGCGCTGCCCGTTAGCGGCACTCCGGAAACACTCGGACGCGTTCGTCCGTCCCCGGAATTAACTGGAGGCGCGAGCACGTCTCAGTAAGGTGCCTGCCGCGGTTCCCGTCGATGGCCTGCCCGCAGTGGCTGGGCGCATAAGTTGAAATGTGGCGCGCAACAAAAGCCAATTGACCAGCACCGCCGCACCGGCCGCAAATAGCGTCGTGATTACCAACGTCGTGAAGTGCAATATGGCTATCATGGTGACTCTCCCTAACTTCAGACTGTTAATCGGCACGATGACCCACGGCATCGCAAAGAGAAAGCAAGCAAACGGGATTATTCCCATAGGCGAAGCCTGTATTGTGGGAAGAGCAACACGCTGTGGGCAGCCTGACTCGGCGCGCCCTGATTTGGCGGCGCATTCAATAAAGGCGTAATCTAGATGTAGCAATTTAGGAAAGTCCACCCGGGCGGCGATAAGCCCGGCCAAATCACGAATCATGCCAACGAAATCAGGCCTTCGAATCGGCAGCATCCTGGGCATCCCCATCTATCTGCACGCCAGTTGGCTGCTGATTTTTGCCTTGATTACGTATTCCCTGGGCACGCAATTCACAGACTCCCATCCGCAATGGAGCTCCACGCAACATTGGACCGTGGGCATCCTCACCAGCATCTTGTTTTTTGCTTCAGTCCTCTTCCACGAGCTATCGCATAGCGTAGTCGCCATGCATTACAAGATCCGGGTGGTGTCCATCACCCTGTTTATTTTTGGCGGAGTGGCGCGCATTGGCCGCGAGCCCTCGAAAGCAATTCAGGAATTCAATATCGCCATAGCCGGTCCGACTCTCCAGCTATTTTCTCTGCGCCTTTTTTTTTGGTTTAACTCTGTTGTTTCCCAATAGCGAGGCGCTCGAAGCTTTGGGCCTATGGCTTGCGCAGATCAATTTTGCGGTGGCTACCTTTAATTTATTGCCGGGTTTCCCGCTGGATGGCGGCAGGATCTTTCGCGCTGCGGTGTGGGGCGCGACGAAAGACTTTACCCGCGCCACGCGCATCGCCGGCGTCAGCGGCCAATTGGTCGCTTACGGCCTGATTTTACTGGGGGCCTGGTTCGCCGCGGTTAAGCGTGATTGGCAGTCGGGACTGTGGTTGGCTTGTATCGGCTTTTACTTGCAGAGCGCGGCGCGCGATAGCATCGCGCAACTTGCCATACGCGAAACGCTGGCGGGCTTGCGCGCTTCAGACGTAATGAATAATGAAGTTCCCATCATCAATCGCAATACTTCGCTGCAAGAATACAGCGCCGAAGTTCTAAGGACCGGTCGGCGCTGTCATTTGGTGGTGACCGAAGATCGCCTGGTTGGCATGATGAACGTTCAGGCGCTGAATTCCGTGCCGCGAGATGAATGGAACACTAATTCGGTGCAGGCGGTCATGATTCCGCGCGAACGCATTTCCTGGGCAGCGCCTGAAGAACCTCTCCTGCGCTTGCTCGAAAGGCTGCTTGCCGCCGACATTAATCAGATGCCAGTGGTCAGCGTTTCGGGGGAGGACGACGCGCAAGTAATTGGCATGGTTACGCGCGACTCGATTCTGCGCGTCATGCAGACCAGGGCTGAGTTGGGAACCGCGATCGCCGCCAAGTGACACTTGGCTGTAGCCTCGCCATTTTTTAAATTCTGTTAACAACCGCCGCCGGGATATTCACATCAGACTTGGCGCGGTCCCTGGATTCCAGTCGCATGGCCACGCCGTTCTTGGGTCGTAACGTAATGGACGCCAGCGGCACGATCTCCTGATTCCGCATCATCCTCAATCGAAACTGTTGCGCGACCGTCGCGAGCACCAGCGTGGCTTCCATCAACGCGAACATATTGCCAATGCACTGGCGCGGTCCGCCGCCAAACGGAAAATATGCAAACCGCGGCAGCCGCTTATGCAAATCCCCTTCCCAGCGTTCAGGACGAAACTCGTCTGGCGCTTCATACCAGCGCGGATCGCGTTGCACCACCCATTGCGCGATCGCCACTCCAGTTCCTGCCGGCACCGGATAGCCCACGATTTCATGATCTTCAATCGCCAGGCGGGCCATGCCCCAAGCCGGAGGATAAAGCCGTAGCGACTCCGTCAAAACCTGTCCCGCGTATCGCAATCTCGGCAAATCATCCATCGCCGGAGGCCGCCCGCCCAGCAACTCGTCCAACTCCTGGTGTAATTTACGTTCTACCTCCGGGTGGGTCGCGAGCAGCCACCACGTCCACGCCAGCAGATTTGCAGTGGTTTCATAACCCGCCAGAAACAGCGTCAGCGTTTCATCGCGTAATTGCTTGTCGTCCATCCGCGAACCATCTTCATCTCGCGCGGCCAACAACATAGACAAGAGATCGCCCGCATCGCGACCCGACGCGCGGCGCTCCGCAATCATGCGGAAGACAATTTTGTTCAACCTGCGAATCGCCATGGTGGTCTGGATATTACGTGGCGTAGGAAGCCACTTGGGAGTAAAAATCAGCCGCCGAAAATCAGAACTAAAATCGAGCAGCATGGTGATGGTTTTGCCAATTTCTCGCGCGTCGCCCGCCACATCGGCGTCAAATAAAGTTTTGCCCACAATGTTTAGGGTCAGCTGCATCATCTCCTGATGCGCGTCGACTTCCTGTCCATGGCTCCAATGCTGCAACATTTGCTCGCTGTAACGCACCATGGTTTCGCCGTAAGAAGCAATGCGCGTGCGATGAAACGCAGGCTGTGCCAGCCGCCGCTGCCGTAGCCAGAAGTCACCTTCGCTGGTCAACAATCCATTTCCGAACAAGCGCTTGTTGGCCTGCAGCACGCGACCTTTCACAAATTTCCGCGGATGATTCACGAGCACATCTTCGATGTGATCCGGATGAGAAATTAGGTAGGTGCGGTAATGCAAAAACCTTAATCCGACAATATCCCCATACTCGCGCGCCGCGTTGGTCAGAAAAGTTCAGGGGATCGCGCCGGAAAGGGCTGAATACGCCATCGAGTGCGCCGGGTTCAGGACCAGGAGGAAATTTAGAGGGAAGCTTGCCCTTCATCTTCGGATGTTAAGCGGAGCTGGTGGCGACGTCAACGCGCCATCTTTTCTAACGGCTATTTCCCTCTGCGCTGCGCGCGTATTAGAAATCCTTCGCTTCGACTGTTCACGACAATGTCAGAAAATCCCGCGGCACGCAGCCTGCCGTTCAGCCCATCTGTTGAGACTGGCACGAAGGTGCTGCGGAAATGCGCCACGCGCGTTAGCCAACCATCCTGAATCTCAAGCGCCACAAAAACTCCGCCTGGCTTTAGCACTCTAAAGATTTCCGCGAAGGCTCGATCTTGCGCGTCACTCGAGCGGAGGTGATGCAACACCAATATAGCGATCGCTGAGGTAAAGGTCTGCGATGCGAACGGCAAAACCGAAGCATCTCCTTGAACTACGCCCGCGGCATGAACTTTGCTGTGCAACTTCACGCAAAAATTATGGCTATATTCCAGGCTGGTAACACGTTGCGCGCGACGCGCCAGCTCCGCAGTGGCCGCCCCTGGGCCGGCTCCAACTTCCAGGACATGCTCTCCCAGGTCCGTGTTCTCCAGCGCCCATGGCAGGCACTTACGTTCTGTAAGGTTCCGCCACAATCCCGAAGCACAGAACCAGTTTTCAAGACTATTCATACCCTGTGCTGTCGCAGACCTTCACAACATTCCGTGGAGCCGGCGCAAAGCGGCGGCAAATTGGTCAGCATTATAAGCGGAGGGATTTTCCAGCTGCTGAAATAACCCGTTGATCGCGCCGCGCACCTCCTCGGCGTTCTTCGGCTTAGTTTCCTTGCTATACGCAATATAGAGCGAGTCGATGGCCATGGTGGCTTGTTCCCCGGCCCGCTCGTCGGCCAGCGAAATATTCTCGGCATCGCTGGTAATCTGCTGCAACATCCGGAGCGCCAATTCCTGGTCGTATGGCATCGTCGCCAGACGTTCCGCCAGGCGCTGCGCAATCGGCGCAGCCACCGAAGCCTCGGACGCCACCGCCGAGCGATCAGGATTTAGTGTGCTCATCATGCCAGCCAATTTAACCAAATGTTGCTCTAACTCCTGCGCCGCCGCCGGATCCACCTGCTTCGCCAGCAGACGAAATACTACGTAGCGAGATTCGTTCCACGGCGGATTTCCAGGCCGTCGCCCAGGATATTCGTGCGCCTGCCGCCAACTGTCTTTCGCCGGAACCAGCGCGTGATGGCAGGCGAAGCACGAGAGCTCCGCATATTCCGGCCACACATCTTTTTTGTCGTAGCGGTCGCCCTTCGCTCTCCAACTCAATCTTTCCAGGGAAGCGCGCAATTGCACCGCCTGGCCGGTGCTCCAGTCCCGCACGCCATTCCAAGCTCCGTCCTCAACGGGCTTACCCGGCGCCGACTCGCGTGGCGTCTTCCAATGACGTGGTTCCACCGCTGAAAATGAATCCAGCTCAAAATAAAGGTCTGGATGCCCCGCCGCAATCATTTCGTGATCTACAAACTTATTTTGCGCACCCAGGTGGCACTCCAAACATTTCTCAGTACGATGAATCACATACCTGGTGTCCACCATACCCAGCGCAATGGATTTCTCATGCGTCCACTGCCTCTCCGTATGCGGCCCTAGCCATGCTGACGACGGGCCATGGCAATTTTCGCAGGACACTCCGTCCGCCAATTCAAATGCTCGCCCCCGCTGCGCGGGAGTGGTATATAGCGCGTGGCACGCCAAACATTTCGGCGCGTCTTCCGCTTTGGAGCCCAGCTTCAAGATCTGCGCCATGCGCTCGCCAATGTCCCCGGTCAACGCCTGGTAGGCCTTGCTGTGCTTGTCCTTGATAATCCACGTCGAGTATTCGTTTTGCAGGATGCGGCTATCGGCCACCGGCTTCACGCTGCCGTGGCAACTGGTGGCCGCGCAAGAGCCCGGACCAATGTATTTAGGTGAATCGTTCTCCGCCGCGCCAACGGAACTTGGCAACGCACATAGCGTAAGCAATGCGGCACCCAAGCCAATACACCGCGCGAAATCGAATGATTTAGGCATTTAGAGCGTTTGAGGCATCCACGGCTTCGCAACAGGCGAATAAATCTGTTCGCTTATATCCTCAGCGGTGCCAATTCGTCAACGCGGCGAGTTGGTTCCGGGCGCTTCCAGCCCTTGCGGCCAAAAGCAAAAGGGGCGCTATTTACACCTGCCCGCTCAGTAAGTAGTATGCATACGATTAATCCACTCCAAACGCGTCGTTCTTTAAATTACAGCGGCGTAAACACATTGAGACGGGCGCAGTGATCTTCGACGACCTTCGCGCTATTCAAACTCGTCACGGTTTTCTGCCAAAAGCGGAGTCGAGTCTCTTTCGCAGCGCACCCAAACGCCCCTGTATCAGATTCACAGCGTCGCCAGCTTTTATCCCCATTTTCATTTAGCGTCTCCGCCCAAAGCCGATCTGCGCGTTTGCGCCGACATGAGTTGCCACCTGAATGGCGCGTCTGAACTGCGCTCCGCTCTGCAATCCTCTTTCGCCAATTCACGCCCGGAAGATGTGCAGATACGCGACGTATCGTGCCTGGGACGCTGCGATCACACGCCTGCAATTTCTTTGAACGACTACATTTTCACTGGCGTTACCGCCTCTGTGGCTGAGCAATTAACCCGCGCCGCTCTGCGCGGCGAGCTGTTGCAGGACCTTCATCATGATTCACCATCAGTCGTTTGCAAATCAGACCCTTATGCGGGACCAGCCGCTGCTGGAGAAAAATATTCCGTAACGCGAACCCTGGTGCAAACGCTGAATTGGGACGGCGTAATCGCCTCGCTCAAAGAATCTGAACTCCGGGGCATGGGTGGCGCCGGCTTTCCCACCAGTCTGAAATGGGACCTCGTGCGTAAGCAGCCGGACCCGGTGAAGTATGTTGTCTGCAATGCCGACGAGAGCGAGCCGGAGGATTACACGACGGCCGCTTGTTCTTCAGCTCATTAACCGAGGGCCGTCTATCCTACGCACCTACAAACAAATGGCGTCAAGCCGAAAGAGCTCAGCTCCACCTCAGATAAGGAAGCGAATGTGAACGAACGGGGTGATGTACCTGGATATCGCTCTCAGGGCAAAAGTTCGACCATTTTACAAGATTGAGAATGAAGATTGTGAAGGAGACAGAAGCTAAAGCTGGCCGCAATGTCTGTATTTCACCTGCACCCATCAACCTTTC
>CAVPKZ010000153.1:0-33720 GCA_963705755.1 uncultured Acidobacteriota bacterium
AAAAAGCTCTGTCCGCAAACAAAAATGCCAAATTGCCGCGATCCTACTGGGACTGGCAAGAGATGCTGCATGCGAACCAAGCGGGTTTTTTCCCTTTCACGCCAGCCACCAATCTCCTCTTCGGTTTGCGAGAGTCCCTATTGATGCTAGAGGAGGAAGGGCTGTCGTACGTATTTCGACGGCACAATCGTCACGCGGAAGCAACGCGCGCCGCCGTGCGTGAATGGGGTTTGGAAATCGTTTGCGAGGACCCTCGTGAGTACTCGAGTTCGCTGACGGCGGTCCTTGTGCCGCAAGGTCATGACGCGGATCAGCTGCGCAGGATTATTCTTGAAAATTTCGACATGTCTCTTGGCGCCGGGCTCTCAAAACTCGCCAACAAGGTATTTCGAATCGGCCACCTTGGCAGCTTCAACGAACTGATGCTGGTTGGAACGCTGGGGGGAATCGAAATGGGCCTTCGGCTTGCCGGCTGCGACACAGTGGTAACAGCCGCAATCAGCAGTCTTAGTCCCCAGATAAAAAAGCCGACCCTGCATCCCTAGCTGGCGATGAAAGGGCGCGACCTGTTCAAGCGGTTGGCCGAACGAAGCGATCGGAGATAACTAGTGGCTGCTGAATCGGCGGAAGTCATCGTACGCCCCAGAGGTCTTTCGGCGACGACCCATTGTCCTCATCCTCATCTGTTTAATGTACGGCATCACCTACATCGACCGCGTGAACGTGAGTACCGCCGCTTCCGTGTTTCAAAAGGACCTGCACCTCAGCAATACGCAGGTTGGACTAGTGTTTTCTGCTTTCGCATATCCTTACGTCATCTTCACGATATTTGGCGGATGGTTGAGTGACCGGTTTGGTGCGCGGAGGATGCTGACCGCAGCTGCGCTTATCTGGGGGACCGCCACGCTGTGCACGGGTCTAGTCAGCGGCCTCGCAGCGATCCTCGTTGCGCGCGTCATGCTCGGGCTGGGAGAAGCCGCCACCTTTCCTGTCGCAACCCGCGCGATGTGTGACTGGATACCGGCACGAAAACGAGCGTTCGCGCAAGGAATTACGCATTCAAGTTCGCGGCTCGGCACGGCGCTAACGCCGCCGTTGGTGGCATGGTTGATTGCACTCACGACCTGGCGAGGATCGTTTATTGTGCTCGGAATCGTCAGTCTCGCTTGGGCCGTTGCCTGGGGCTTGTATTTCCAGGACGATCCCAGGAATCACCGCCGGATCACTTCGGAAGACCTCGAACTGCTCCCAAATCACATCACTCGACCCAACGCAAACAAGGTTCCGGTGCCGTGGCTAGCCTTAACGCGCCGAATGCTTCCGGTCACCGGAGTCTATTTCTGTTATGGCTGGACGCTGTGGCTATATTTGGCCTGGATTCCGTCGTACTTTTTTCGCAATTACAAGCTGGACTTAAAGAGTTCTGCACTGTTTTCAGCAGGTGTTTTCCTGGCTGGTGTTGTGGGTGACACCTTGGGGGGCCTGGTTAGCGATCGCATCCTCGTCAGAACCGGCGACCGACTTAAAGCTCGCCGCAATTTAGTGGTGGGCGGCTTTCTTTGTTCGCTGGTCGCGATGGTGCCCATTCTGTTCGTACGTGATCTTACGTGGATAGTCGTTTGTCTCAGCGCTGCGTTTTTCTTTTCCGAATTCACGATCGGACCAATGTGGGCCATCCCGATGGATATAGCACCACAGTACTCCGGCTCCGCCAGCGGCCTCATGAACATTGGCTCTCCGCTGGCGGCCATTATTTCTCCGCTGATTTTCGGATATGTAATCGACAAGACAGGGAATTGGAATTTGCCATTTTTGGGTAGTATTGGCCTGCTGTTATTCGGTTCGATCCTCGCCTTCTGGATGAAGCCGGACCAAGAGCTCCCCCCAACAATTCCACCCCGCACATTCAAAACGGAAACCACGCCCCCCTTTCATGGTCCTCCAGTCCTATGACCGGCATCCCAGCCAATCAAGATCGCCCGTCAGAAGCCAAGAGCGCGAAGCCATATGGGCACGACAGTACCAAAGGCGCGATCGAACGCGGCCACCAGCATTATGCTGTCATCGCGGGATTTCTCGGATGGACTTTCGACGCCTTCGATTTCTTCGTTCTCACCTTCGTCATTGGAGATGTAGCCAAGAGCTTCGGTAAGAGCCGCCCGGAAATTGCTTTGACGATTACCCTGGCACTGGCGATGCGGCCACTCGGCGCCCTTATCTTCGGAGTCATGGCTGACCGAGTGGGCAGACGCTTGCCGCTGATGCTAAACATAGTTTGGACGCCATCATTTCCGTCTTATCCGGACTGGCGCACAATTATCAAACTTTTGTGATGTTGCGAATGCTATTCGGCGTGGCACTTGGTGGGCAATGGGGCGTGGGAGCCTCGCTGTGCTCGAGTCGATTTACATCCGAAATGGCGTGGCCTTCTTTCCGACTCCTTCAGGAGGGCTATACGCTCGGCAATTTGCTAGCGGCGATCGCTTTTCGGACCGTTTATCCCCATTACGGTTGGCGCTCGCTGTTTTATTGAGGAATTCCGGCGCTCCGTCTTTGTTCATTTTTTCTAAAGTACAAGAGTCTCCGGTGTGGCACGAGAACCGCACCGACTGGAAAACCTACGGATCTTCGGCACTGCGGCACTGGCGCCGTTTCTTGCATTTTGTGGTGCTGATGGCGACGGTGGCCTTTATGGCCCACGGGACGCAGGATATGTATCCAACGTTTCTAAACAGGAAGGTCGCAAGTACTCCGCTCAGACGACGGCAGATATCACCATCGTTTCGATGGTGGGAGCGCTGCTTGGTGGGTTGGCCATCGGCTTCTTTTCCGATAAGGTGGGGCGTAAGCGGGCCATGGTCACCGCCGCTCTTGGCGGGCTAGCCGTTTCCCTCTGGATCGCCGCTCCGAATATCGCGCTCATTGTGGTCGGCGGTTTCCTCCATGATATTTTGTGCAAAGGAATGGCCGGCGTCATACCCGCGCATATGAACGAACTAACACCGGGCAACTTGCGTGGATTTTTCCCTAGGATTTGCGTACCAGATCGGCGTACTTTGCGCTTCGACCATTA
Source organism: uncultured Acidobacteriota bacterium (assembly GCA_963705755.1). Classification (GTDB taxonomy): domain Bacteria; phylum Acidobacteriota; class Terriglobia; order Acidiferrales; family UBA7541; genus Acidiferrum. Next base: position 3,074 of record CAVPKZ010000153.1, read on the forward strand.
CCTGACTTCGAGGCCGTCTTGGGCGAACATCTGACGTATGCACAAGCGATGGGGACAATGGGCGCCGGAGTCCTGCTCTTAGGTTCCCTGGTCTTCGCACTGGGGCCCTAAAACAAGGGTGTCGCGTTTAGCAACGGGTAGAGTGCAAGCGAATCAGTGTACCTGCGGCGGACTATTCCAACGTTCAGCAATTAGAAACGAGATCGATTTGCGCGTACTGAACGTGAAAGGATTTCTGAAGCATGACTCATCCAAGTCGAGGTTCCACTCAGTCGAAATGAACATCTTCTACGATGGGTGGAAAAGATGGCTGAACTTGCAAAGCCGGCCGGCATCCACTGGGTGGATGGTTCGCAGCAAGAATACGAAGAACTATGCGCAGGGCAGGTCGAATCGCAGACCTTCGTGAAACTGAATGAGAACCTCTGGCCGGGTTGCTACTACGCACGATCTGATCCGTCCGACGTGGCCCGGGTGGAAGACCGCACGTTTCTATGTTCACTTTCGAAAGACGACGCCGGTCCCACAAATAACTGGGTTAATCCGCTTGAAATGCGCCAGAAGCTGAAAACGCTTTTTAACGGAGCAATGCATGGACGCACGATGTACGTACTGCCGTTTAGCATGGGACCCATTGGATCACCCATGTCGCAGATCGGTGTCCAGCTGACGGATTCGCCGTACGTGGTTGTAAACACCCGCATTATGGCGCGGGTGGGGTTGCCGGTATTTCGCGAGATTGATACCGGCAAACCCCGCGTTGTGCCTTGCATGCACTCCGTCGGTGCGCCGCTGGGCCCCAGGGAAAAGGATGTTGCTTGGCCTTGCAATAAAGAAAAGTACATTGTCCATTTTCCAGAGACTCGTGAAATTTGGTCCTACGGATCAGGTTATGGCGGAAATGCATTACTGGGAAGAAGTGCTTCGGTCTGCGGATTGCCTCCAATATAGCGCGCGACGAAGGTTGGATGGCCGAACACATGTTAATTCTGGGCGTGGAGATCCCCGCTGGCGAAAAGACATACGTTGCTGCGGCTTTTCCAAGCGCTTGCGGAAAGACCAATTTTGCGATGCTGGTTCCCCCTCAGGCATTCGCAGGATGGAAGATTTGGACTGTCGGTGACGATATCGCGTGGATCCGGCCGGTACGAGACGGACATTTGCGTGCCATCAATCCTGAGGCCGGTTTTTTTGGTGTGGCTCCCGGCACTTCGGTGAAGACCAACCCTAATGCAATGGCCACGCTGGCAAAAGAATACGATCTTTACAAATGTCGCCCTCACGCCTGACGAAGATAGTCCCTGGTGGGAAGGCATGACCGATGATCGGCCCGCGGAATGCTATGGATTGGAGAGGGCGTCGATGGACTCCGCAGATAGGCGCGGAGACCGGGGCCACCGCAGCCCACCCCAACGCGCGGTTCACCGCGCCGGCCTCACAGTGTCCGACGATCGATCCTGCTTGGGAGGACTCCAATGGAGTGCCCATCAGCGCAATTATCTTTGGCGGGTGGCGAGCGAAGACGGTCCCGCTCGTTTTTCAGGCTTTTAACTGGACTTCGGGCATTTACATAGGCGCAACGATGGGATCGGAAACGACAGCGGCGGCGGAAGGCGCTCGTGGCAAGGTTCGCCGTGATCCAATGGCGATGCTTCCTTTCTGCGGCTACCACATGGGCGACTACTTCCGGCACTGGATCAACATGCAACGTTTGCTCAGCGTGACGCCGCGGATCTTTCACGTAAACTGGTTTCGTAAGGACGAACAAGGGAAATTTATCTGGCCGGGATTCGCCGAGAATATGCGTATTCTCAAGTGGATTGTGGACCGTACGAGGGGCCGTGCCGCAGGCAGAGAAACTGCAATTGGATGGATGCCGCACTATGAGGATTTGGAATGGGCCGGTCTCGACCTAGCGGAACACCGGTTCGAAGAACTTCTGAGTTTTGACAGGGAAGCTTGGCGCCAAGAAGTGATTGAACACGAGGAACTGTTCGTACGATTGCACGATCATTTACCCAAAGAGATGATCTTCGAACGTGAACTCCTAATTTGCAGGCTGTAGCAGCGATTGTGGAATGAGCCGTAGCTCAATGCTCGCATTTCACTGTCAAAGGGGCGTTAGTTAGGTTAACGGCGTCCCAGGTATCTTTGTTTTATGCTAGACCAAACCACCTCCGACCCGATTACTGTACATACGCAACCTGCGCAATTGGAGTTTAAGGAGCTTAACTCAGATGACTTATTTCCGGCTTTTCCTCTTGGCCATCGGCCTCGCAGGCGTTAGCATGCCCGCAAAATCTCAAACCGCATGCCCGAGATTCCGGCCGCAAAATTGACCGACGCGCAGAAGAAGGCCGCAGATGAGTTCGTCGCAGGGCGGGGAACTCCCGTGAATGGTCCTTTTATTCCCTTGCTGCGCAGCCCGGAAGTTATGCTGCGCGCGAAGGCCATGGGAGACTATCTCCGTTTTAAGAGCGTGCTACCTCCGAAACTTAGCGAGTTCGTGATTTTGATTATAGCGCGCGAGTGGACGCAACAATTCGAATGGAGCGTTCACTCCGCGATTGCTCTAAAAGCCGGCGTAAGCCCCGAGACGGTAAAGGATATTGCAGAGGGCCAACGGCCTACGGTTCTGTCAGATGACGAGGCCATCCTCTATGACTTTTGTATAGAGCTTCACCACCACAAGAGCATCAGCGATGAAGTTTATGCGAAGGCCCTGGCGAGGTTCGGCGAACAGGGCATCATCGACTTGGTGGGTATCAATGGCTACTACACCTTTCTTTCCATGGTCATGAATGTGACGAGGACGCCTCCCGCGAAGGGTGCTGAATCGACCCTTGTGGCTTTTCCGCACTGACGCGCTACGAACTGTGTCCGTGTTTTTGTTTTCAGAGCTGGAGTGTGTTTTTCTGGACCCGACTTGCTGTTTTGGCCGGATTGGTCCTTCCGGTGTTGGTCAAGCCGTGACGATTCGAGGTGTGCATGCGACCTGACGAGAGCGGAGGCCCGACTTCGGAAAAGAAGCATGAAGGAACGTTCTCGCAACTCGCCATCGGCCTTGCGGACTGGTCGGAACGGTGGTTTCCCGATGCCTTGGTTTTTGCTCTAGCTGCTGTCGCGATCGTCTTCATCATCGGTCTCTGCATGGGAGAAACACCCGGACACTTAACCACGGATTTTGGGGAAGGGTTCTGGGAACTCAGTGTCTTCACCATGCAAATGGCGATGATCATCATTGGCGGGTACGTGGTGGCCACCGCTCCGCCTGTTGCGCGAGTCATCGGATGGTTAGCAACTATTCCGCGGACACCCCGGGGAGCGGTAGCTTTCGTAGCATTCGTTTCCACCACGACTTCTCTTCTGAGTTGGGGTTTTAGCCTCGTTTTTAGCGCCTTATTGGTGCGTCGCGTCGTTCACAAAATGCAGGGCGTCGATTACCGAGCCGTCAGCGCCGCAGCCTATCTCGGAGTAGGCACGGTTTGGGCGTTGGGCCTTTCCTCCTCGGCTGCTCTGATGATGGCTACGCGCGGATCAATCCCGACGGCAATTTTTAAGATCAGCGGGCTCATTTCCTTAAAAGCATACCGTATTGACCTGGCAAAGCATGGTTACCGCTGCAATCCTGATTGTCGCTTCCGTTTTGGTCGCTTACCTCTCAGCTCCGGCGGCATCCAAGGCAAAAACCGCCGAAGCGTTCGGCGTGAAGTTCGATCTCAGCGCCGCGCCGACCAGCAGATCACACGTCCCTGGAGAGTGGCTCGATAAAACGGGATACTCACGGTGATAATTTGCGGGATTGGATTCAGCTATCTGGCCAAGGTTTTCTTCACGCGAGGGCCATTCGCTGCACTGGATCTCAATACCTACAATTTCCTCTTCCTTATGCTAGGCATGCTCCTGCACTGGAAACCCGTGGCGTTCACGCGGGCGGTCAGTGCATCGGTTCCTGCCACGGCGGGAGTACTGATCCAGTTCCCGTTTTATGCAGGAATTTTTGGCATCATAACGAAATCCTCGATTTCCAATCGAATCGCCGGATTCTTCGTGCGCATTTCAAGCCACGATAGCTACCCGGTGCTAATCGCAACTACTCCGCAATTGTGGGGGTGTTCGTGCCTTCGGGGGAAGCAAGTGGATTATCGAAGCGCCTTACGTTCTCGCCGCCGCCAATCAACTTCACGTTAATCTGGGCTGGGTGGTTCAGATTTACAATACGGCGGAGGCGCTGCCCAACCTCATCAATCCCTTCTGGATGTTGCCACTCCTGGGACTTTTGCATATCCGCGCGCGGGATGTGGTGGGCTATACCGCCCTGCAACTAATTGTGAACGTACCTTTGGTGTTGTTCCTGATGTGGTTTTTCGCGCGGACACTTCCGTACATGCCTCCAGGGACCTTTTAGCGTTTATCCTCGACCGCGGTCTAGCAGGTGGCCTACTCGTAGGATAGGGGTCGTCTAGGTGGCGAACTCAAACAACTTGCCGTCCCGGATCGCTGCCGTTGCGAATAGTTTTTGGTGTCCGGTGCGTTTGCTGCCCGTCGCGTCCACGAATTCGAACTCTCCGTTGCGAAGTTCCAGGATCGAAATATCCGCCGCATTTCCCGGCTTCAAGGTCCCCAGCTCTAAGCCATAGTCGAAAACATGAGCTGGCTTGATGGTTGCGAGCTCAAGCACTTTATCGACGCTCAGCTCAAGCAACAGAAACTTAGAGAGCGTTGTAGTCAGGTCGAAAGTAGGTCCGTTGATGCTCCGGCCCGCGAGGTCACTGCTGATCGTGTCTGGCAAAAAGCCCTGTTGCAAACATTTTTCGGTCAAATCAAATCCGAAATGAAAGGCGCCGTGACCAACGTCGAAAAGAATGCCTCGCCCGCGCGCCTCCAACACTTCCGGAAGTACCTTTCCGTTCGCATCTACGATGCCGTTGGGCCGCGGGGTGAAACAGTGGGTGATTATGTCGCCCTGACGCAGCGATTCGAGAATCTCGCGCAACGGTAAGTCCGTGTCTCCGATGTGCAACATCATTGGAAGGTGAGTAACCTCTGCGGCCTGCCGCGCCCTCCTGAGCACTTCCTTGTCGTTGCTACCGGCAATGTCTCTCGAGAGCCTGGCTTTTATTCCGATCACGGAAGGCCGGTTGGCCGTCGCTGCCTTGGCCGTCAACTCCGGATTCACCCACTCGAGATTTTTCAGAGTGTCTTTAATGCCGACGAGCGTACCCAACGCGCCGATGTCCAAGAGCGCATACAATCGAGTCGCGGACGTGTTTATTACGTATTTTCGAAGACCAGCAATTGATGGATAACCCGCGGAGCCGGCGTCTACCGCGGTGGTGACGCCGTGGCCAAGGCAGTAACGGTCCGCGTTGATTCCTGCTTCGGTCGCGCCCTCATAAACGTGCACGTGCAGATCGATAAGCCCAGGTGTGACAAATTTTCCGGCCGCCGAGATGGTCTTGTGAGAGCGATTTGGTGCAATATTCGCAGTTACCGCCGCAATCCTGCCGTCTTTCACCGCGACATCGAGCGCCGCGTGCAGATTCGCGCTCGGATCGATAACCGTCCCACCTTTAATCAGCAAATCAAACGGTTCATTCGGACTTCCATCAGAGGGGTCAAGCAAGTTTGTGGCGCGTAGGATCGACGCCGCAGGAAAAGCGGCCGCGCCGACACCCAAAAGAGACTTTGTGAATTCGCGCCGGTCCAGCATCTTGAGGGTCTTGGTCATCCGGAGCTAATAACACATTCCTTGCATTAAGCTCGCGAGGAGAGCAGTCACTGTGCGACGAACCGGAACATTTGGGCACGATGGCCGCCTATCGTCTCACCCACGATGATATTGCCCTTTGAGTCCACCGATAAGCTATGCAGGTTCTCGAATTCACCAGCCTGATGGCCTGGGCGACCGAACACGCGGAGAGTCCGCCCTGTGTTATGGTCCAGCACACGAACCTCCTCGTCTCCACAATCTGCGACATACATGTATTTCTGGGCCTTGTCCGGTGAGAAGTCCACCCAGCACGCCGACCCAACCCCCGTCAAACGGGCTGTTTTACTTTCGATCACAATATTCCTTTTGAAGTTGCCCATTTTGTCGAAAACTTCAATGCGCCCGCCGAGTCGATCGCATACGTAGAGCAAACCGTCGTTTCCAATGACGACACAGTGAACTACCTTTAAAAACACTCCAGGCACGCCAGCATCGGTTTGTGCCTGTGTCGCCTGTTGCCCCCACTGGCGAAGGAATTTTCCTTCTTTGTCAAACACCACTACTCGCCGATTGCCGTAGCCATCGGTAACATAGACGTCGCCGTTTGCGTCGTCGACGGCAATACTTGAGGGTAGGTTTAGAAGGGTATGGCTAGAGTTCATCGGGGCACCCGCCATGGTGCCGTCGGAGGTATCAAATTTCCCTTTCACTCCAATCTGTAACAATAGCTGTTTGCCATCGTGAGTATACTTCTGAACAATTGCGTCTTCATTTCCGGCAACCCAAAAGTTTCCTTCGTAGTCGACGAAACAGCCATGCGGTCGCGCGGGCATCGTTTCATAGCTTCCCCAGGCGTTCACCATTTGACCGGCTTGGTCGAACTCGATGATGGGCGGCGCCGTGGTGGCGTTTTTCTTTTCCTTAGGGGATAAGTCGCCTCGGTTGACTGTGAACACGTGGTCGTGTGCGTCGACGCAGGTCCCGCCCACCGAACCGGTCACCCAACGATCGGGCAAAGGCTTGGGCCAGAACGGATCCACCTGGAAATTAGGCACATCGGTCGCTTGTTGGGCGTGCGCTGTTCCTGAAAATACTTGCCAAGCCAGCAAGAGAATAATAGCGCCCGTCATCCTAAACACACACTTCTTGTCGTTAGCCTTCATCAAGCCCTCACCCTGGGAATACCGGTAGATTGGATTCTGAATCGCCCTCTTTGTTGAGAAAACTTACCAGATAAACTTTAGCGCGAACTGAATTTCGCGCGCCGGAGTCAGGGTTGCGTCGATCAACCCCGCGCCTGGCACCGGATTGCCGAATTGATCGAAAGCCGTAAGGTTGTCGAGAGGAGGCGCAAAATTAGTCCGATTGAACGCGTTGAAGAACTCTGAGCGGAGCTGCACGTTGAAAGTTTCCGATATTCGTCTAACGGGGAAGTTCTTAACCACAGAAAGATCCGTATTCAGAAGGCCGGGCCCGATCATCGTGTTGCGACCGAGATTTCCGCGTATGTTCGCGGGGTTCGGGAACGCGAGGCACTGGAGCTTCACATAGTTGTCCGGGTTTCCAGGATTGACGAGAGACCCGCACCCTGGTCCACTTAAACGGTTCGGAACATCAAAGGGGTCTGAATTGTTCTGGCCCAACGGATCCCCGCCCAGGTTCATGAAGAAAGGCGTGCCGCTGCTCGCCTCGAAGACTCCCCCGAATTGCCAACCGCTTACGATCCACTGCGCGACGGTCCAGTTAAACTTTGGTGCGGGGACCAGCCATGTAAAGTTGATGACGAGGTTCTGACCCACATTGAAGTCTGCCAAACCTCGGTTCAGTCGGTTATCAAAAAACGGCAAAGCTGGGAAGGAGTTATTAAACTGGTCCTCCGCTCGACTAGCGGACGAAGTATCAATTGTTTTGCTCCAGGTATAAGACCCTTGCACCTGGACACCGTGGCTCATTTTCTTGGTAACTTGCAGTTCCAGACCATTAAAGGAGGAACTGCTTTTCCACATGTACGTCCTGATCTGCCCTACATTCGGGTTGGTGACAGCCCCACTGCCAATGGGCGTTGGCCATGCGTAACCTTGCGGCGTCAGCGTAGGGAGCACTATATTAATGTCGTCATTGAGAAACGGATTGTGCACTGCATGCGAACCAACATATCCAACCATAATTGCTAAATCGTTGGTGAGTTGGCGCTGCACGTTCAGATTCCACTGCATCACATAATTACGGTGCGGGTGGGGTTCCATATATTCCTGCGCAAAGGTCAGCGGATTCCCGGCCACAGCGGAGAACATCTGGGACGGAAACGTACCTGGCGGCAGATTGTTCGCGGTACCGTTCTCGGTAAACGGGGCGGCTGCAAAGGTTGTCTCCCAGTTTTGATAGGTCAAAGGCAGGACGTCGAAAATACCAAATCCGCCTCGCACAGACGTCTTGCCGGTTCGAAACGGGTCCCATGCAAAGCCCACGCGCGGCTCAAAGTTGCGCTTAGTCGGATTAGAGAAGAATGGTGACCCCACGAACGGCTGCGCGTCCGTAACATTTACAAGTCGGGAAAGTCTATTTTTAACCTCGGTCGGAACGGTGGCCATCTCGTACCGTAATCCCAGATTTACCGTGAAATTTGAGCGTAGGCGCCAATCGTCCTGAAGATAGGTGCCTACAATGGATTGACGCATGTCCCGCGGCGTTATCGGCACCGTTGGGAGGATAGCGGTGAAAGTCAGGGCTTGACCTTGCAGAAACGAAGCCAATGAACCGAAAGTGACCTGTGCGTTAGGGAACAGGTGCGTGAGCTGGTTGTTTTGGTCCCGCTCAAATGCGAAGCCAAATTTCAGTGTGTGGTTGCCCTTTGTAACGAAAGCATCGTCATATACCTGATAGGCGTTCAGGTCAAATTTTTGGTTCGAAGGCCCACCCACTCCCCCAGTGAATTGCGTGAGTCCTGGTACGAATACCTGAGCCGCTGGCTGGCCGGGGACGGTGCCAAAAGAGGGATCGACAGCTGCTGGATTCGTTCCTGGCTGCGTCAGGCCACCCCAAGCCGTGCTTCGGCTGTACCCTAGTCGAAAAGTGTTGACAAGCTGTGCATTGAAAACGTGAGTTTCTTCCACGACTGCGCTTTGCCGGCCGGATCTAAAGGCGACGATCTTATTATTAAATTCGTCTGGCTGCGTTAGCGTCGAATGATCGTAAAGGTACGCTCCAAATAGGCTATCTTTTGCGGTAAACTTGTGATCAATTCTCGTGGTTACGTAGTTTTGCGGCACCACCTGTTTTCTCGCGATCGAGAATTCTCCCGTGTCCCCCAAGGTCGGTCCGTTGGGCAACGGATAAAATGCATTGATAAAACGACTGACCGCTGGATCGACCGCTACCTGCCCCGTGGAAAGGTTCCCACTGCGTGCGGCGACGGAGGGCACGGTATCCAACGAAGTCGTTGTCAGGGATTGCCGAAGTCCTTCGTAATCTGCGAATATGAATGTGCGGTCCTTCCGAATGGGGCCTCCAACGGATGCCCCAAATTGGTTGCGTTTGAAAGGTGGTGCAGAGCCGACGTCGAAGAAATTCTTGGCGTCTAAAGCACTATTACGTAGAAATTCGTAAGCCGTGCCGTGAAATTGATTCGTGCCCGATTTCGTAATCGCGTTGACAACTCCACCCGAAGTCTTCCCGTATTCAGCGGAATAGTTGCTGGACAAAACGGAAAACTCCTCGATAGCATCCACGCCTAAATTCTGGCCCAACACACTTCCCGGTGCCGAGTTGGAGTAGTCATTTACGCTGATTCCGTCAAGGCGATAGTTATTTTGGTTGGGACGATTGCCCGATATCGTCAGTGTCATGCCCAATCCTCTGGCAGTTCCATTGTTTAGAAAAGTGACCGGGGTCCCGAACAGACTCAATCCCCGGCTGGAGTATTGCAAGCTGACTCCAATCGCGGCCGTTAAGCGGCAGCTCGCGCATGGTTGTCTCGTTCACTGTGTTACTTATTTCGGACGTTGCAAGTTCTATCGAAGGGGCCTCTCCCGTAACTTGAGCCTTCTCGGTGACCTGGCCTACCCGAAAGTGAAATTAAGTACTTGCTGAGCCCCTACTGTGAGCGTCACTCCAGTGCGGACCACAGTCGAGAAACCCGGAGCAGAAACCTCGACCTGATACTCCGCAGGCAGCAGATTTGGCGCCGAGTACAGACCGTCTGAATTGGCAGAAACAGCTACGGTAATCCCGGTACCGAGATTCTTTATGGTCAATTCGGCATTAGGTATGTTCGTACCGCTCGTGTCCGTCACGGTGCCGGAAAGGGTGGCTCCCGCGACTTGTGCGCGCACTTGCGCGGGCGCCACCAGTAGGCTCACGAGCGCGAGCACTGGCAGCACACCATAGCATCCTCTTGCATGGTTGCGAAACGTCGTGTGTTCATTCACGCAGTGAACCCCATGGTCGCATTGATCTTCAATGAAACCGCTGCGGAGCTTACGAAGTACGCCGAAATTTGCTCCAACACTGCGTGCCTCCCCGAGGCCCTGCGATCGCAAGGAAACCAAAACGGCCAACTGTATCCTTTGCAGATTTCAGGGAATAAGTTTTGTTAAACTAGCATTCTCCGACCATTAAGCGGCTACTCGCACCCCTCGTCTAGCACGAAATAAAGGTTGCTTGGACGTCCCTAAGCTAGGCCGCGAAAAGCCGCAGGCCGCCGCGTGCCAAGTCAAAATTTATCTTGCAGAGTGAAAAATTACAGCAATTGTAGCCGTTTTACGAGTCACTCGCGCTTCGCCGTCCGCCCCGCGGTCCTGGCCTTCTACGACGGGATGAGCATTTGCAGGCCTGTTTCGCGGGATCGCCAAGCTTGCATTTATAAGGTGGTGCTATAAAGAGATGGACCGCAAAGGAGAAGGCATGGCGACCTACCTAAAGAAGTCGGTGAAAGTAACAGAAACCGATACTCGCAAACGTTGAGGTCCGGCAAACCGTCGAGCAAATCATTGCAGACGTGAAGATGCGTGGCGACGCGTCCGTCAGAGAACTGTCTGAAAAATTCGACCGCTGGTCGCCGTTGACCTTCCGTCTGTCAACCGAGGAGACCAAAACGCTCGTCTCCATGGTTGCTCCGGACACTATTCGGGACATAAAGTTCGCTCAAGCCCAGGTTTTACGCTTCGCGCAGGCGCAGAAGGCGACTCTGAAAGAAGTGGAGATCGAAACGCTGCCCGGCGTGCGATTGGGGCACCGCAACATTCCCGTAGGCAGCGTTCGGGTGCTACGTTCCTGGGGGCCGCTATCCGATGGTCGCTTCCGCCCACATGAGTATTCTGACCGCGAAGGTCGCTGGCGTCGAACGTGTCGTCGCTTGCACGCCGCCGATCTCCGGCAAGCCTTACGCCGAAACCATTGCGGCCATGGCGCTAGCCGGAGCCGACGAGATCTATGTGATGGGCGGCGTTCAAGCCATTGCTGCCCTAGCGCTCGGGACCGAAACGATAGCTCCCGTGGACATGCTGGTAGGACCGGGTAACGTTTTCGTCGCCGAAGCCAAGCGTCAGCTCTACGGCCAAGTCGGCATCGATCTTGTCGCCGGTCCGACGGAGATACTTGTCATAGCCGATGACTCTGCGGACGTGGAAATGATTGCAACCGATCTGCTTGGCCAAGCGGAGCACGGGCCAACTTCACCTGCCGCTTTAATCACGACCTCCGAGAAGCTGGCTCAATCCCTGCCGCTCGAAATCGAGCGCCAACTCGCAATTCTGCCCACTGCCGATATCGCCCGAGTTGCTTGGCGAGACTATGGACAGATAATCTTGGTGAACGATCTCGATGAGGCGGTCCGAGAGGCGGACAAACTTGCTTATGAACACGTCGAAGTATTGACCAAGAAACCGCGATATTTCCTGGAACGTATGCGCAACTATGGGGCCCTGTTCCTTGGACCGGAAACAAACGTTGCGTATGGTGACAAAACCATCGGAACCAACCACATTCTTCCTACAGTACGGGGCGCCCGCTACACTGGGGGCTTGTGGGTCGGAAAGTTCATGAAGACCGTGACGTTTCAGGAATGCACCCCGGAAGCGAGTGTGTTGATAGGAGAGTATTGCTCTCGTCTGTGTGCGATCGAGCATTTCTGGGGGCACAAAGAGCAGGCCGATCTTCGCGTACGACGTTATGGTGGCCACCCAGTGGGAGCGAACTCCGGAAGCGGAGGTGGGTCATAGGCGTCGCTTCTGTAAGACCTTCCGGTTTAGTGGTTAGCCTGGAAGGCCTGGTTGCGCTCGTCACGGGTGCCGGGCGTGGTTTAGGCGCAGAGACTGCTGTGGCCCTCAGCAAAGCCGGAGCTGAAGTTGTCTTGCTCAGTCGAACACGCCAAGAACTAGAGGAAGTTGGTGATCGCGTTGCTGCGCTCGGCGGGCATTGGAAACTTCTCGTGTGCGATATAACTAGCGCGGCGGAAGTCCAATCTCAGATTGCGCGTCTAGAGCGATTGGATGTGCTCGTGAATAATGCGGGCATGAATATTCCCGAGCTTTTCGTCGAGGTCTCGGAGGCTCATCTCGAGAAACAGCTTGCGCTTAACGTGCGCGGTGCTTTTGTTGTTGCCCAGTCCGCCGTCCGCAAAATGCTGGAGGCCGCCAACCGGCGGGAAGCTGGCGGATCGATTGTCAACGTCACTTCTCAAATGGGTCATGTGGGCGCTTCCAGGCGAACGGTCTATTGCATGACCAAACATGCGCTCGAAGGCCTTACGAAAGCCATGGCAGTCGAGCTCGCGCCATGCAACATTCGCGTGAATGCCGTCGCCCCCACATTTCTTGACACGCCGATGACCGCGCCATTTCTTGCAAACCCGGAGTTTCGCGATTCGGTCATGAGCAGAATCCCACTCGGCCGACTCGGGCGCGCCGATGAAGTCGCTGCAGCCATCGTGTTTCTGGCTTCGCCGGCATCGTCTCTGATTACCGGTGCGAGCCTGGTTGTCGACGGTGGATGGACCGCCCAATAGACAGCAGACGCTTGGCGCGATTGAGGCTAGGTTTTCGAGCGCCGATGACACTTGGGTAGCATCGCCGCGAGGAGGGGTTTTTGAACACCCACGATTGGCGGGATTCACGGAGTGTTTATGAACTTTGACGATTGCTCCCGCAAAGACAATTTGTGCCCATCGGCGCGCGCCATTGACCGCAACAGTTCCGCGGGCGAACTTCCGCGCCGCAATTTTTTGGCGATATCCGCGGCTGCCTTGGGAGGAGTCGGGTCTATTCCTTCGAGCAAAGCGCGTTTCGCGTTGCTGCTCAAGATCAACTCCTGCACATTCCTCTGCGTTTCTTCGACTCTGCACAGGCGCTCATCGTCGGTGCGGCGGTATCGCGGATTTTTCCAAGTGACGAGGCAGGGCCTGGAGCGAAGGAGGCCGGCGTAGTTATGTACATTGATCGCCATCTTCGGGGCCGTATGGGTCCGTCCGCCATCGATACACGCAGGGCCCGTTTGAGAGTGGCGCCGTCGAGACTGGGTACCAAGGCAAAGCAAGTCCCAGAGAAATCTATGCGGAAGGGTTGAAGGATCTGGCGGGCTTTGATCGCTTGGAACCCGCGCCACAGGACAAGGCACTTCAAGCAATAGAGTCCTCACTATTCTTCTCACTTCTGCGGCAGCACACCATAGAAGGCATGTTTTGCGATCCAGTTCACGGAGGGAACGCAGACATGCTGGGCTGGCAATTGATCGGATTTCCCGGCCCTAGAATGAGCAATTATGAAGACGTCGACAAGCATTTCGGCGAGGCCTTCCGACCTGCTCCAATTAGCCTTGGCAGTGGCCACCCGAGCGAGACCGAGGGATGAAAACGGAACCGTCCGTAGATGTTGTGATCATAGGTGGTGGATGGGCTGGTTTGCTGATGGCCAAAGAACTCGGCTCTCGCAGTTCGCTTTCTGTACTCGTGCTGGAACGCGGTGGTCCGCGCAAGACCACGGATTACTTCAACACGATGGACGAAGTGGAGAATTGGACCCGTCACCGCATGATGCAGGATTTTTCGCTGGAGACGATAACGCTTCGCCACCACGATGTGCAGCGAGCTCTTCCATTACGCCAACCGGGATCTTTTCTGCCGGGAACGGGAGTGGGTGGAGCAGGCGAGCATTGGGGTGGAGTCTGCGACCGCATGTCGCCCGACTGTTTCGAAATCTACACGAAAACCGTGGACAAATACGGCGCCAGAAGGTTACCGCAAGACCACGCGGTTCAGGATTGGGGTGTTACGCACGACGAGATCGAACCGTTCTACGTGCGGGTCGAAAGGTTGATCGGCGCTTCCGGCAGAGCAGGAAATCTGCGTGGAAACCTAATAGAGGGCGGCAACGTCTTCGAGGGTTGGCGGAGTTCCGAATACCCCCTGCCTCCAACTAAGATCCCTTACTTTTCTTCTCTGTTCGACAATGCCGCAAAATCGCTCGGTTATCATCCCTACCCTTCGCCGGCTGCTACGCTCAGTGCACCCTACATAAATCCTGACGGTGTTTCGCGGCCTGGTTGTACCTATTGCGGCTTTTGTGAGCGCTTCGGATGCATGATCGGCGCCAAGGCTCAACCCACCAACATGCTCTTGCCTGTCATCGCCAAACACAAGAATGTGTCCGTTCGCACCGGAGCGTGGGTACGTCGTATTGTGTTTGACCGCACCCCGAAAGGCGGTAAAGCGCAGGGCGTTTCGTATGTCAATGCGGCAGGCGAAGAGGTGTTCCAGCCGGCGGACCTCGTGATACTCGCTTCCTGGACTCTCAACAACACCAAGTTGCTGCTCCTGTCGGGTATCGGTGCGCCATACGATCCCGCCACCGGCAAGGGGACGGTAGGACGAAACCTCACGCATCAAGTCAGCGTTTCCACGGTGACTGCGTTTTTCGAGAAGCCCCTGAATCGGTTCATGGGGTCGGGAGCGGCCGGAGTCATGGTTGGAGACTTAAGCGGGGACGTCCTAGACCATACTGAACTCGCCTTTATTCGGGGTGGTACCTTGCAGGCCCCGAGCCACGGCTACGGCCCAATTGGAAATTTTGGGATAGTTCCGAAATCTGTGGAATCGAAGTGGGGGTCGGCCTGGAAAAAGGCGGCGATTGACTATTACGACAGGACGGGCCGGCTCGCCTTTCAAGGCGAACACCTCGCTTACAAAGGCAACCACATGGATCTGGATCCCACCTACAAAGACCATTGCGGCGATCCACTTCTGAGGCTAACGCTGGACTGGCGCGACAATGAGCGGCAGATGGCGCAGTTCGCGATTGCCAGATCACTTCCGCTGGTTCGCGCGATGGAGCGAAAGAATTTACACCGTCTTCGGGCTTGGCTTCCTATGATGCGCGAACCTACCAATCGAGCCATCTACAAGGGGGCACGATCATGGGAAAATCCCCGGAGAACTTCGGTGGTTAATCCCTATTTGCAACATTGGCAGCTTCCGAATCTTTTCGTGCTAGGGGGCTCCACGTTTCCACAGAGCTCTTCCGCGCGTCCGACGCTAGCTATTCTGGCCTTTTGTTGTCGTACGGCCGATGCCATCATCGACCGATACCTGAAGGCCCCGGGACCGCTTCAGGCGGCGTGACCGGTAGAAGATGGAGTTGCGAATTTGGATTCCGGTATTTGGTCGATGGCGGAATTCGAATAGGCCGACGTGACTTTTTTCTTTAGTTAACCGTCAAAATCGGGGGGGGGGGGGAGACGCATGAAGCGAGGCGTGTTGGTCGGGTTCGTTTCGGTGGTAATCTTGTTGGTCTTGGTGGTTTTGCGTCGATCTGCTTTCACCTTCGTACACGCGCAGTCTACGAAGGAGGCTCCGCATATCGGAGAAGGAGGATTGCCGCAATTCGAGAAGGATATAACATGGCCGCGCGTGCCCGCAAAATGGAAGATGGGATTTGGCACCGCGGTCGCAATCGACGCTGACGATAATGTATGGGTGCTTAGTCGCCCACGAACGCTTGTCCACTCGCGCTCCACGGCACCGGACTTAACGTCTACTGCAGCGCCTCCTGTGATGGAATTCGACAATGAAGGCAATTTCATTCAGGGCTGGGGCGGGAGAGCGGGCCGGGATATCAATGGCCGTCAAATGAGCACAGCATTACGGTCGATTATAAAGGGTTCGTCTGGATTCTAGGAAATGCGACGGCAAAAAGGATAACCCGGCAAATCTTCCAAACGACAACCAAATTCTTAAGTTTACAAAAGACGGAAAGTTCGTGCTAGCGATTGGCAAAAGTGGCCAGACTGGCAGCAACGCCACCGAGGTCCTCAAGGGGGCAACCGGTCTCCGTGTATACCCCAAAACGAATGAATTATTCGTCTCAGACGGATATGGCAACAGCCGCATTATGGTTTATGACGCAGATACAGGAAAGTTCAAGCGCATGTGGGGCGCATATGGCAAAAAGCCACTGGATATGGATGCGCGTCCGCCGCAATCTCCAATAGCCGAACGAAATGTGTCCGATGCTATGCGCAGTCTGGCCGGCTCTTCAGCAGTTTGCGGTACCTCACGATGTAAATATCTCTGCCGACGGCCTGGTGTATATTTCGGATCGTGGCAATAAGCGGATTCAAGTGTTCACGACTGACGGCAAATTCATCGCCGAGCAGTTTGTCGGCCTTCGAATAGAAATTACCTACAGGCTAGGTCGACAGCTTTCTCGCCGGATCAGCGATTTCTTTACGTTTCGGGCAGTCCGGTGATATACGTTCTCAATCGCCGGACGCTCGAAATTCTCGGCTCATTTGACGTTGGCTCTCGCAGGCCATCCTCCCAGGGCATCAGATCGCTGCCGATCATAAAGGTAATGTTTTCCTCGTTCAGACGGAGCTGGCTGGGGGCGGACCGGAAAAAGCGGAGGCACCGGCGCGTATAAGTTTATATTGAAGGGGTACTCGCCGACGACTTCATGCCCCCCTTGTAAATCCACTCGGAATACCGCTGAATAACTGCGCAAGTAACACAGTCGCTCTTCGGTGCAACTCGGAATGGCGCCAGGCTCCCGCAAGCGTCGTCACTACATAGCGGCCTTGTGGCGGCTCGCGACGGAAGTTACAAATTCCGTCATGTGGTGGTAGTCGTTCGTCAAAAAGAACGCCCAAGATTGCTAGTGAGCGTAAATCATGTTTTCCCAATGACAGGAGCCTGGTGTGATAGGTGTTGGCTCTGGCCTTGGCTAGAAATCGAACGTGGGTCTCATAATCGTGGTGAGAATCATCCACGACGAGAATCGTGTGAAGATGATAATTTCTAACAATGTTCATACGGCACCCGCAACTTTCGATGGGAGGGTCACGACGCGCGCCGTGGCGTAAACGTCTTCGTCACTGTCTTCGACGATCAAATTATTGCGATGCATTAGCCTGAGCTCCCGGTTTGTGCTGATGTTCTGCCGCAGCTGTTGTGAAGAAAAAGGTGGAACCCAGGCCGGGCCGGGCGAAGATTCCACCCACATTTCCCCGTCGTAGCGATCCACGATTTTGCGGGCGATGGTCAAGCCCGCGCCGGCGCCGCCCACCAAAATCCTTGGGGCCGTGCAAACGGCGAAAGATCATGAAAATGGAATTGAGATCTTCGGGCTCAATTCCTATTCCGTTATCACGAACGTAAAAGGTGGGAGAAGCGCCTTCACGCTCCACAAAACCAATTTCCACCCACTTGTCGGGTTTGTCGTTGTACTTGAGGGCGTTAGAAATGAGGTTGCTGAAAACTTCGGTGATGGAGGGAGCGTCAATTTCAATGACCGGCAGTGGGCGGGGAATGCGTATGTCAGCCCCTGATTCGGCGATTCGTACGCTGAGAAAATCCAGGACGTCGGAGAGAATCTCGTTCAGGTCCCGGCGGGTGGGCCGCAAATCGAGACGCGCGATGCGCGAGTATTTCAACAGAGAATCGAGGAGATCCTCCAAACGCCATCGTCACACAGCCGAGATCGCCGGCGCACTGGAATTAGCACTGAGGGATGCCCGTGAGGGAAAGCGGACTTTCCCCGTGCTGATTCTCGATACTGGGGGCATTCGCTTGCAAGAGGCCAACCTCGGATTGTTGGCGATCAGCGAAATTCACTCTGCCATAGTGGCCTTGCGTGAATTTGTTCCGGTGATCGGGGTGATCGCTGGGCGTGTTGGTTGTTTTGGTGGAATGGCAATCGCGGCCGCACTCTGTACCTTCCTCATCGGAAGCGAGGTGGGGAGGCTCGGACTTAATGGGGCCTGAAGTGATTGAGCAGGAGGCGGGGACGAACGAGTTTGACGCGCACGATCGAGTGCTGATCTGGCAGACATTGGGCTGTCGTCGAAGACTCGCGCTGGGACAAATTGATTTGTTGGTGGACGATTCGGTTGACGCCGTAACAGAATGCATCGTCACGCAGATAAATATTGGAGTGACGCCTAAAAAACAGCAGGGAACGGTTGCAAGGACGCGCGAGATCGCGGGGCAACCGAAGAAAATCGGGGATGGCCGGAACAAGCGGATTTGGAACCTGACGCCGCAAAGACGTCTTCTTGGGATGCGGGTGGCGATCTGTAACCAACGTGCTATTGGAGAACGCGGCTGAACATGCGGAGGGGAAATCACTTCTCGTTGGAGACGCACAATGGGGCGCGGAGACGGATCCGTGCGATCACGGTTGTTCCGATATCCCTCGGCTCGATTTCCACGCGCACGACAGGGACAAATGGGAGTCGAGGAAGGGTGGGGAATTGCTCGGGCTATTTGGGAGGCGATTGACAGCGATAAGGCTATCGGGAAAACCAAGCGCGCGATTGTGGCCATCGTTGATGTCCCGGGGCAAGCTTTTGGATTGCATGAAGAGCAACTGGGCATCCATCTCTCATTGGCTGCTGCTGTGGATGCGTACATCGCTGCCAGGGAATTGGGTCATCCTGTCGTTTCTCTAATTGTCGGGAAAGCAATTTCAGGAGCTTTTCTCGCGCATGGACTGCAAGCCAGCGAAATTCTTGCGCTGGACGACATTGGCGTGGAGGTACATGTGATGTCGGAAGCATCGGTATCCCGGGTAACGCGTCGCAGCCTCGGGGAAGTCGCAGCACTGGCGCGGATCGCTCCTTCGACGGCGCGGGATGTGCACTCGTTTGCGGCCCTTGGAAGTGTAAGTCGTCTATTGAAGGTGAATGACGCTGGCGAACCTAGTGCGCAATCCATTGAAGAAGTGCGCAGCGAAATATTGCAAGCGATTCGAAGGGCTCGCGCTGATGCGAAAATTCCGCGGGCGCGTCTGGATTCACCTGCGGGACGTGGATCGGGAACCATGTCACTCGAAGTGCGGAGAATGTTGGAATCGCAATGGCCGATGAATTGTGAGCACCGCACGACCTTCTCTGGATCGCGGATGATGCGGAATTATGCCGGGGAGCTTCAGCCAGCGTGGGCGCGTGACGCTTGAGACGAATGCCAGTTGTCGTCGTGCGACGCGCGGAGGCGCCGCCAGGGTTCGCTGCTGTCGCGCATCAGGGGGCCGGAACGGAACTGCGTTTGCAGCGTTGGTAAAGTTGACGGATATCGAAATCTTCGAAGCGCTGAATCGTTGGCGTCAGAACGCGGCTGGCATCGAGAATCTTGCGGTAATTTCGGTACGGCTCCGTGAAGGTTTAGCGTTGTTTGACGAGCTCAGCGAAAGAGAACAATTGGTGTGGGAGCCGGTGGGCAGCGCCTGATACCGGCTCGCCACAGGCTTGCGCGTGACAACCAGTGAAAGTGACCTGGATGTTCTAATTCGCTGCGAGGTCCCACCTGATCGCCTGTTACTTTATCTGCCGCGATCTCGCGAGAAAAAGTACGGCGCGGCTCGACGTGATTCTTGAGGGGCCGCCAGGGTGCAGTCGCCTGAAGAACTCACGCCCACGATGTGTTGTTGAAAACGGAGGCGGGGAACACGCATTGCGGCTGCTATGGTAAAAAACGTACAAACTCCAGTGAACTACAGCCATGTTAATCCGCTTGGGCACTTCTCCCGCGGGAATGATCGCCAAGAGTTGGCGCTTTTCGGTGTCTACGGCGGACACTGAGCGATCTCCTGAGTTTGAAACGTAGAGTGTTTTTCCGTCGGGCGTAAAGGTGATCCACTCGGGAACAGAGCCGCTAGGTTTCTGACCCTGCGGGTAAACACACGGCAGTTCGACATAGCCGAGGAGCTTGAGAGAGGGCAGCTCGTACTGAAAAAGCGCGTTGGCCGTGGTGCTGGCTATCCATAGCGACTTGTTGTCCCGGAGCCACACCGATACCGTGGGAAGGCGTCCGTTCTGCCTTCTGCAATGCCGTAACCGCCCGGCTGATCAGGCAATTAATTCGTTGAACTTCGAGGTGTTTCGCGAAGTCGACGACCGCGAACCCGTTGAAGCCAGATAGCTGCGCAAAAATCCGTTTAGTCGAACCGTCAGGATTCGCCTCAAAGGCCATGGGGCGCACACCGCTGCCCAGATTCAGACTCCAGACGGCTTGTTCTGTTTGCAGATCCACTACGGTTAAGTTCTTTGCGTCGATGGAACCCGCAACCGCGTACTTGCCGTCGGGAGTCACATACACGTTATGCACCGGACCGCTCACCGGAATGTTCTTGATTTTCTTCAGCGATGCAGCGTCGATGACTTCAAGCCATCCTGAATTCTCGCGAATTCCCACAAGCACCCGTTTGCCATCTTTGGTGATGGTGAGATTATTCGGGTGCCCGCCGAGCGGCAATTTTTCCACGATACGTCCGGTGCTTCCCTGTACCACATCGAGGACACTTTCCGATTCGTTACTAATATAAACGCGGGACCCGTCGGGGCTGAAGACCACGCCGTGCGGAAGCTCGATGCCATCAATAGTTTGAACCGTCTTGTTGGTCGCGGGGTCGACAACATCGACGGTATTGCCTGCGCTATTCGTCACGTAAAGGCGTACTTTAGGCGTTGTGGCGGTTGGGCTGAGACTCTTCACCCATTCCGCAATTTTCAGAAAGTCTGGATCGTTCTGCGAGGCAAATTGCCGACCGCCGGAGTGAAATGCTTCTCCCCCGATTCGGGTGCGAGCGGATGCATCAGCAATCTGCTTGACGTGGGGTCGCCGGGCGCAACCAATTGCAGCACATTCTGAAAGTTGAGCCGCGATTGTTTTTCTGTCCAGACCGTACTGCCGGCTGATAATTTTCCGAGGTGAAAAGGCCTGTTGCCTTCTGAGTGACAACCGTAACACCGGGCGTGTCCGGGACGTTCTTCGAAAAAAATAGGCTCGACGTTGGCTCTGAAAAGATTCGAAGCTCGCTTGGTCGCCGCCGTCTTTACTATCGTGCGGTTGCGCCGTTACAGAGCCGGCTGTATTTCCTACCCATGCCGCGATCATTTGCCATTCTTGATCATTCTGCGAGGCCCAGAACTTGCCGCCGGTGTGAGTGGGATCTCCGCCAGCTTCGGGTGCCAGCGGATGCAACAGCAGCCTGCTCTTCATTGGCTCGTTGGGCGTAACCAACTTGGACACTACCTCGAAGTTCTGGCGCGATTGCTCCTCGCTCCATGTTGTTTCTCCAGCTTCTAGTGGTTGCAATCGCAGACGAGTGTTCATCACGGAATGGCAGTCATAACAACGCACGTTACCTCAACGCATTCTCAGGAAGATGGGCTCGATCTGCGCGCGATAAGCTTTAAAGTTCAGAGATGAGGAGGTGCGCGAGTCAGCTTGGTTTTGCGCTGGGGCTGATGACTTTTCGTTAGCCCTTATAAACATTGGCGTAGAAGCGGCAAATACAGCGGTGCACGCGGCGATACACGTCAACAGGGTGTTAAATCTCTGACGATTATGTATTTGCATAGTTCAGCCAATCCGCGTGGGGCACACGACTGCAATGAGTTCCATGTCGCTCGGAGCATTCCAGACAAATTGCAGCGCAATCGTACTGCGATTAGTGATAAATCTTAAATTAAGTTTCAGTTATCTTTGTGCGCAAGAACCGCCCGGACTACACTGACGGCGGCACTCACCAACATAAATGGCCGTTGAGACTAATTTGGGAAAAAAGATCAAAGCTGTTGCCGCCACCGGAAATCGTAGAGCTCCAGACGTGATTGATGCTAAACATAAATTAATATGGGTTTTAAGTTCGAAGAGCGCGCCGTGAAGTATGCTCTCCGAGAAATTCGCTTGTCGTGTTCCGTCAGTCGCTTTGTGCTGTTTATCGAATTGGTGAGATTTTTGCAGATGTAAAGTTTCCGGAGGTCGCCATCCACACAGGTCGCCATTTTCTACAAATACCTGGCCCCAGCAACGTGCCGGATCGCGTCCTACGCGTCATCGATCGCCCGGTGATGGATCACCGCGGAGCGGAATTTGCTTCCATCGTGAAAGAATCGTTGGAGGGCATGCGGAAAATTGTGCAAACCCGCGGCCCGGTCGTCATGTATCCAGCTTCGGGATCCGGAGCATGGGAAGCCGCCATCGTCAATACCCTCTCGCCTGGCGACCGGGTCCTGATGTTTGAGACCGGACATTTCTCGCGGCTGTGGCGACAGGTTGCTGAGCGATTTGGAATTCACATCGATTATCTGCCTGGCACTTGGCGCACAGGCGCGGTAATCGCGGATATCGAAGCGAAATTGTCTGACGACAAAGAGCACCGATATAAGGCCGTAATGGTGGTACATAACGAAACCTCCACGGGAACAACCAGCAAAATATCTGAAATCCGCCGGACGATGAACCGCCTGGGACATCCGGCCCTGTTAATGGTCGATGCAGTTTCTTCCCTAGGCTGGATTGAGTATTGCCACGATGAGTGGGAAGTCGACGTCATGATTGCGTCGTCACAAAAAGGCTTGATGCTGCCTCCCGGCCTCGCGTTCAATGCGATTTCTGAAAAAGCGATGCTTGCCAATAGACGGCCAAATTGCCGCGATCGTATTGGGACTGGCCAGAGGTCCTGGAGTTGAGTCGGAACGGTTTCTTCCCGTACACCCCCTCCATCAACCTGATTTTTGGCTTGCGAGAAGCAGTTCAAATGCTATTGGAAGAAGGCTTGCCGAATGTTTTTTCACGGCACCAGCGTCACGGACATGCAACTCGCGCCGCGGTTCGGGCCTGGGGTCTCGAACTTGTTTGTGAAGAGCCCACCGAATATTCCAACACTGTAACAGCGGTTTTCGCGCCTGAAGGACACAGCGCCGATGCATTAAGAGCAACCATCCTCGACAACTTCGATATGTCTTTAGGTGCCGGGCTATCCAAGTTGGCAAACAAAGTTTTTCGTATCGGGCATCTTGGGCACTTCAACGATTTGATGTTGGCCGGAACGTTGGCCGGAGTCGAGATGGGACTGCGCCTGAGCGGCATACCGCACACAGAAGGGGGAATCATGGCAGCACTCGACTCCTTGGCGCCCAAGTCCAAGCCCGTCGCTGTGCGGGCATAGTAATGGCGCTGCCGCGATACTCTCCCCTGGTGTGCAAGTGAGCGCAGCTAGCTCGCGCCCAAAAATTTTCTCGGCAACGACAAATGTTTTGATTCTGCTGTGCATTATGTACGCGCTGACGTACATCGACCGCAATAATGTCAGCACTGCGTCATTTGTTTTCAAAGAAGACTTGCATCTCACGAATATCCAAGTGGGCCTGGTCTTTTCCGCGTTTGCCTATCCATATCTTATTTTTCAAATTGTTGGAGGTTGGGTCAGCGACCGCTTCGGTGCGCGCATGGCTCTCGACGGTTTCCGCCATCATCTGGGGAGCAGCGACACTGCTAACCGGCAAAGCCAACGGGTTAACTGCTTTGGTGAGCGCTCGGCTGCTGCTGGGTTTTGGTGAGGGCGCAACATTTCCAACAGCGACGCGGGTTATGAGCGATTGGCTGCCAGTAGAAAGACGCGGATTTGGGCAGGGCGTTACACACGCCAGCGCGAGGCTCGGCAATGCTCTCACTCCGCCCATTGTGGCGTGGTTAATCGCATCCGTCACGTGGAGGGGATCGTTTATTATCCTCGGAATTGTTAGTCTGGCGTGGGCAGTCGCATTTGGATTATATTTTCGCGACGATCCGGCAACCCACCCCGCTATCACTAGCAGCGAATTGGAAAAACTTCCTGATTATTCCGCAAAACAGAGGAGCAAAAGTAAATCTGTGCCGTGGATGAGTCTGATGTGGCGAATGTTGCCGGTCACAGCGGTGTATTTTTGTTACGCATGGACATTGTGGCTATATCTGGCATGGATTCCATCGTATTTTCTTCATAATTACGGCCTGAAGCTGCAGAACTCGGCGCTGTTCTCGGCCGGTGTGTTTTTTGCGGGCGTTGTTGGCAACACGTTGGGCGGAGTCGTCAGCGACCGCATCCTCACCCGTACCGGAAGCCGAAATAAAGCCCGCAGAAATTTGGTGGTGTTTGGTTTCCTTTGTTCGCTGGCTTGCATGCTGCCTCTGCTGTTCTCGCAAAATCTAACCTGGGCTGCGATCTGTCTAAGCCTGGCGTTTTTCTTCTCAGAGTTCACCATCGGACCGCTGTGGGCCATTCCCATGGATATCGCGCGCCGGTTCGCGGGCTCCGCAAGTGGACTCATGAATACTGGAACAGCATTCGCGGCGATCATCTCTCCTCTGGTTTTCGGATTTGTGATCGACAAAACGGGCAACTGGGACCTTCCTTTTATCGGGAGTATCGGACTGTTGCTTTTGGGAGCTATTCTGGCTTTCTGGATGAAACCTGAAGAATCGCTATCCGGGGCGGAGTTGCTGGACTACGCGCCTAAGAGTGCGGCAGTCTGATGTTGGCTATAAAAAGGGATCTACTCTCCAAAGTTTATTTTCGGTGAATTCCGCTAGCCTAAATCATGCAACCGCTCTCTCCATTACCGCTAAGCTCACACGCAAAACCGGTCGATGTATTTGGTCCAGCCGTTGAATTAGAAAAAGAGTTGAAGCGCACATTAAAGGGAGAGGTGCGCTTCGATCGCGGCAGTCGCGCGTTGTATGCCACCGACGGGTCAAATTACCGACAAATTCCCATCGGGCTGGTAGTTCCGCGTGACAATGCAGACGTAATTGCCACGGTCGCGGCCTGTCGAAAATACGGCGCGCCGGTATTGGCCAGGGGAGCGGGCACCAGCTTGGCGGGCCAGTGTTGCAACGTCGCGGTGATCCTCGACTTTACGAAGTACATGAATAAGATTCTGGAAATAAATATTGAGCAGGGATTTGCACGCGTTCAGCCAGGCGTGGTCCTGGATACTCTGCGCGACCAGGCGGAGAAACACCTAATGACTTTCGCGCCTGATCCCTCAACTCATAATCGCTGTACCATCGGCGGAATGATCGGCAACAATTCCTGCGGCACACACTCGCTTCTTGGGGGCAAAACCGTCGACAACGTAGAGCGACTGAAGATTCTGCTCTACGATGGAACGCAATTAACCGTAGGTGCGACCGGTGACGAAGAGTTTGAGTCAAGAACACGTGACAGTGGCCGTGAGTCTGAAATCTACACCAAGCTTCGGAGCATCTGCGATCGGTACAGCTCCCTGATACGGACGCGCTTCCCGCAAATTCCTCGTCGCGTGTCCGGCTATAACCTCGATGAACTCCTCCCCGAACGTGGATTCCACGTCGCTCGCGCGCTGGTTGGAACCGAGGGCACCTGTGCGATTGTTCTGGAAGCTAAGCTGAAGTTAATTCACAGTCCGCAACATAGAACTCTCGTCGGTATCGGTTACGAAGACGCTTTCGTGGCCGCGGATCACGTGCCCGAAATTCTTGAGTTTCAGCCTATCGGACTCGAAGGTTTTGAAGGAAGCATTGTAGATGGGCTCAAAAGCAAAGGCGCACCGCATGTCAATCTACTTCCTGAAGGCGGCGGAATTTTGCTGGTTGAATTTGGTTCCGATGATCCCGCTCAAACTGAAGCCACCGCAAACAGCTTGGTCAAGCGCTTGAAATCTTCAAATGCAACTCCAGTCGTGCGGATCTACACAAAAACTGAAGCGCGCCATGTATGGCATTTGCGGGAAGCAGGTCCGCGCGCGGCCGCGTTTGCCCCTGGGGCGGTAGCCGAGTGGGAAGGATGGGACGACGCCGCGGTCGCGCCGGAAAAGCTGGGCGGCTATTTGCGCGACATTAGAAAATTGATGAACGAGTTCAACTATCGGGGCTCGTTTTATGGGCATTTCGGGCATGGTTGCATTCACATGCGGGTGAGCTTCGATCTTCAAAGTGACAACGGCATTCGAAAGTATGGTGAATTCATTGATCGTGCCGCGGATCTGGTAATCGGGTACGGCGGCTCGCTTTCCGGGGAACATGGCGACGGCCAGTCGCGGGGCGCGCTGCTTATAAAAATGTTTGGTTCCGAGCTGATGCAGGCTTTCGGAGAATTCAAAGCCATCTGGGACCCTGCCAATAAGCTAAATCCGCACAAAGTGCTGAATGCGTATTTACCGACCGAGAATTTGCGACTGGGCGCGGACTACAAGCCGCTGGAGCCAAAAACTCATTTTGCCTTTGTCGCGGATGATGGCTCTTTGGCAAAGGCCACGCTGCGCTGTATTGGACTGGGAGCCTGTCGCAAGCAAGATGGCGGAACCATGTGCCCAAGCTACATGGTGACCCTCGAAGAAGAGCACAGCACCCGCGGACGCGCGCATCTACTTTTTGAGATGTTGCAAGGAGAAGTTGTCCGCAAAGGTTGGCAAGACGAGCATGTAAAAAAGGCATTAGATCTGTGCCTGTCATGCAAGGCGTGCAAATCAGAATGCCCCGCGAATGTGGACCTGGCCACCTATCGCGCGGAATTTCTGTCGCATTACTACGAAGGCCAAACGCGACCCTTGCACGCGCACGCGTTCGGCAGAATTGATCGGTGGGCGCGAATCGCGGCGCCCATTGCCGGGCTGGTAAATTTTGTGAATAGCAGCAGCATGGTGCGACCGATCGTAAATCGACTTCTTCGGATTGGCCCCCGAGCGCGAACTTCCTGAATTCGCAGCTGTTAGTTTTCAGCGCTGGATGCGAAATCGTCGCGTCGTCGCAGAGAATATTCAGAAAGTATCCTCGGCGTCCGCAGGACAGCCGGAAGTCATTCTCTGGGCCGATACCTTCAACAATTATTTTCATCCAGAAACGAGCCGGGCAGCACTGGCGGTACTAGAAGACGCCGGATTTCGCGTGACGATACCGCGACAACATTTGTGCTGTGGACGCCCCCTTTATGATTTCGGAATGCTCGAGGAAGCAAAGAACTATCTTGTTCGTATTCTGCAAACGCTCGGTTCTCAGATCGACGCGGGATTGCCGGTTGTGGTGCTGGAGCCAAGCTGCGCGTCTGTTTTTCGAGATGAACTCGTTAATTTATTGGCGCATGACGCCCGCGCTAAAAAGCTGCGCGCTCAGACTTTTCTTCTCAGTGAATTTCTGGAGCATCGCGCTCCTGGCTATAAGCCCTATCAGTTGGCGCGCCGCATTCTGGTTCACGGTCACTGTCACCATAAAGCATTAATGAAAATGACCGATGAAATGTCGTTACTGCAAAAAATGGGAGCTGAAGTCCGTTCGCCGGATGCGGGATGCTGCGGGATGGCAGGTGCGTTTGGATTCGAGAAAGATAAGTACGATGTTTCACAGGCTATCGGAGAGCGCGTGTTGCTGCCCGCCGTACGTCAAGAGTCCGCAGAAACGTTAATCGTTGCCGATGGTTTCAGTTGCCGCGAGCAAATCAAGCAAGCCACGGGAAGAAGCGCGATGCATTTGGCCGAAGTTTTGCACTTGGCGATGAATGAAAGAAGCGCGCTGTAATCGTAGTCGGCGCCAACGACGATTGCCAGTACAAGGAAATCCGCGAAGGTACGTGCTCGGGAATCAAATCGGTCACGAATAACTTCTGCTCTATTGAACTTCGTAATTACATGGACCACAAAAGTGAGAAAAGCTATTCGGGCAATTCTCGCGTTTTCTCCTTTTCCACCGCTTGCAAAGCCTCGGGTTCAGCCCCAGTGCTCGCAGAATTGTCGGAGCAATCTGAGTGGTCTGTACCGGGGTCTTGATTACTTGCGGGCGCAATCCCGGACCCGCCAGAAGCAATGCGACGTTGATGTCCTGCTTATGGAATCCGCCATGCTCCGCAAGGAATTTGGTGTCCGCCTCCATATAGAGCCCACCCAATCGCGGAACCAGCAGGATGTCCGGAGTACGTGAATCATGTAGCGGGTCATTGAACATCAGCTTGAGCGATTCCCCGGCAAGAATTTCCTCGACATCCGTAGCAGATTCGTTTTCAGGCTTGCTCAGGGTATCGACGACCTTTTGAGTCTGACCCTGATCTTTGAGCCAGATCGAAGCGATATCGCCATCCTGATACGCAAATTTCAGCGCTCCCGGATGCGAAGTTTTCATAATTCCTTCGAGGATAGTATCGGCGATCAGTTGGCGCTTCCGGGGATCCATCGGCGACTCGCCGTGTTTGGAAGTGACAATTACCAGCGTGGAATCTTTCAGCTTTCGCCGCCGAAGCGCGGCCATCAACTTCCCGATGGATTCGTCTGTGTGTCGCAGGGTTTCCCTGAGAACATCGCCGGCAGTGCCCATTTCGTCGGTATAGCCACCCAACTTCTGACCCATGCTGAAAGCCTGAAGTGAAGTTCCGAAGAGATTAGGAGTCGGCGCATCCTTTGAACCCGTATGATCTTTACCGTTAATTTCATTCAAAACCGCCTCTATTTTCTTGTCGTCGAAAATCTCCGCAGCTTTCACATCGCGACTGGCTCCGGAGGCGGCGAGCTCGGGAGTGAAAAGGTCTTCCACCCCTTCGCCAGACGGGCCGTTGACCATTTCATAGGAAGGATGTTTGCTACCCAAGCGGTGTGCATTTTCGCCTGGTGAACAATCTCAAAAATCGTGTTTACGCGAAGATAATCGTGTGGGTACACAGGAGAGCAACTCTTAGCCGGATCGCGCGGGAGGTTCGCCGGATCGATTCCGCCGCCATCTACCTGTTTTTTATTTCGATCAATACCGCTGTCCCAAACAATCTCCGTGCCGATTGTTTTGCAATCCGAGCCGGCGGGTGAAAGGTCGCGCGCGTAAGCCCCTTCGTACCATAGACCGGTAGAAATGGGAGAGCCACCGGTCACGATAGACATTAAACCAGGAAACGAATCGGAAGGCTTGGAGGTGGAGGCTTGCGTGTAGGTAACTCCGCGAGCACTCAATTGAGCGAGGTTCGATTGTGGGTTTGATTTTACGAAATTTGCCAAATCCAAAGCGTGTAAGCCGTCCAAGCTGATAAGCAACACGTGCTTAATCTTTCCGTGCGTGGGAGTCACGGAAAGGCCGCCGCGGACAGACATTATTCCAACGAGTGAGACGAATACCGCTACAACTGCAGCGAGGGTACTTCTTGGAGTAGAGAGCCGACTTAATTTTCTAAAATTCAACAGAGGGGAAAGCTCTCGATTTTTTGGGATCTCGCTATTATTGGTTTTCAACGGTCTTCTCCTCCATGCGGTGGAACTCTTCGAGTCCGATGGTGTCTTTTATTTCCTTACGCACTCTCCTGAACCGTGAGGAGGCCGGGAATTAGAAATAACGAACGCCGACCGATCGCTGCATGGTGGCGGCAAATTAAGCCGGCGACTGCTCAATTAGATTCTCCTCCTTCTTGCTGGCTTGGGCGCACACGTTTTACTGCCGGAATTTAAGTGACTTGAATTTTGATGATGCCCGAATGCTACGTCGTGAGAAATTAAGAGTCAATGCCGAATGGCACGTGCCAATAGAAACGCGAGCGTCAAAATGAGGAATTGCCAAGTATTTCTTGCAAAATAGCCAGTACACCGGCTTCGACTTAAATGACAATTAATCTTCTTTTAAGTCCAAAAAACCGCGAATGATCTATTATTCCGGTGCCCGTTGAACATGCAAGTCCGATCCATTACGCAATTCCAAAAACCGAATCGCGGCACTTCAAGCAAAAACAAGTCACAGCCAAATTTCGTGTGCGGAGAACTCCATTGAATTCCTGGAAACTACGTTTGTCGCTGCTATCGCTGCTTTTCGCAGTCGGTTTTACCACTAACGCGCAGGTCAATACTGTGGCCATTCGCGCCGGACACCTATTTGATAGCAAGTCCGGCAAGATGTTGGAGAACCAGATCATTCTGATAGAAGGAGAGAAAATAAAGTCCGTCGGTCCCGCTGACGGCGCGACCATTCCACAGGGCGCACAAGAAATTGATTTAAGCAAAGCGACTGTGTTGCCGGGATTGATCGATGGTCACACGCATGTTTTTGGTTTTGGACTCGATGGCATCAAACCGGGCGGGCCACCCTTTGCGAATGCCGTCAACGACACTCGCGAGTTGCGCACTCTCCTGGCATTGGCGAACGCGCAAAAAGATTTGCGCGCCGGCTTCACCACACTGCGTGACCTGATGAGCCACGGTGGTGGCTATGCCGATGTGGACATCAAGAAAGTCATAAACCGTGGCATCTTCCCCGGACCTAGAATGCAGGTTTCGACGATGGGGCTGGTTGCGACGGGCGAAGGAATAACAGGTTCCCCGGAAGTGAATTTGCCGCACAACTATCAAACTGTCGACGGCCCCTGGGCTGCACGTCAGGCCGTGCGAGAGCAAATTCACTATGGAGCCGATTGGATCAAGTTTCACTCCACCGCTGGTTATGAGTTTGACCCGACGGTAAGTTATTTAGCGACCCTACTTTTACGAAAGAAGAAGTCGAGGCCATAGTCGATGAAGCGCACCGGCACGGGAAAAAGGCAGCTTGCCACGCGTTCGGCGGCGAGGGTTTGAGAACTGCATTGATGCCGGAGTCGACACCATTGAACACGCCATTGAATTAGACGATGCCTTGGCGGACGCGATCAAAAGAAAGGGCATCTACCTCGAACTCACCGCGTATCACTACTCA
>CAVPKZ010000154.1:0-22767 GCA_963705755.1 uncultured Acidobacteriota bacterium
CACGGTGGTCTCGCCGCCGAGCGGGCGCTCGGCTGTCGCGATCACGGTCAGCGAGCCGCTGTCACGCAGGTTGCGCGCCGCCGCCAGCGCCTTGCGCGCCGCGTGCGGGTGCAGCCCGTCGAGGCTGTCGATCGCAACGAGCGCCTTGCCGCCACGGGCGGCGACGCGCTTGGCCGCATCGATCGCGCGCTCGACAGCCTGATCCTGGGAGTCGGCGGAGGCCGCGAATGTGAGCGCCGCGACGGGCGCCACCGGTCCCTCGCGCCACTGCGAGATCTCCTCGGGGCGCGAGCCGACCAGGACAATGCTCACGTCGAGCTCGTCGCGCCCCTGCACGGCCTCCAGCAGCCGGCGTAGCGTCTCGGTCTTGCCAGCGTGGCGTGCTCCGACGATCACGACGCGCGAGCCCTCCCCGAGCCAGGAGTCATCCACTCGATCGCCTCCAAGGTCTGGTCCTTGGAGCCAAGTGCCAGACGCTCGCTCGGCCGGGTGCTGAACCGGCAGCTCGTCGTAGCGGACGCCGTCGAAGGTTGTGTCGAGCGGATGACCCGTTGATCGTGTCGATGGAAACCGGCTGACAGGATAGCGCTCGGAGCGGCGCGGCGTGCGCACCGGCCCGGTGACGCGGTCGCCGGAGACGAGCTCACAGCGACGTACCTGCAGGCGGAGATGTAGACGTCCTCGTCGCTCGGCTCCCGATAAACCCCCGAGACATGCAGATCCCACTGTTGCGGTGCGGACGGGCTGGTCCACGGATCGGTGAAATAAATGCAGCCATCGGACTTCACCACCACGTCATTGGGGCAATTGAGACGGCTGCCCCTAAAACTGTTGGCGATTACGGTGATGCTGCCATCGGCTTCCTGTCGTGTGACGCAACGTGAAAATCGTGCTGGCCGGCGATCAGGCGCGCCTGCAGGTCGCGGGTAAGTCCGTTGGCGCGGTTGGTTGGTTCCTGGTGTATACTCCAAGCCTTCCCGCCTGGAGGTGAAGCGCAAAACGCCAGCCTGCATGGCCAATCCGCATACTCGGGCGCGTCCATCCTCAACGATCTAAATGGCAACGCCGCTTCCCAGGACACCCTCGCTACACTCTCCGCTGACACCGGGGGCAAAGCTTTCTTCGACAGCAACGATTTCAGCGGCGTTTTCAGCCAGGTGCAGAAAGACAGCTCTGTCTACTACGTGCTTGGTTTTACCAGCAACAACCCCGCCCCAAGGATGGCAAGTTCGGCCACCTCAAAGTCACCGTCAATCGCCCCGACCTGAAACTCGACTTCCGCGCCGGCTATTATGCGGGACGCGATTTTGTTCATTCCAATCGCGCCGATCGCGAGCAGCAACTTGAGGACGAACTAGCGGCCCAGTTGCCCAGCGTCGATGTCCCACTGTACGCCGGCGCTTCTTACTTCCGCAAAGACGAATCGCACTATTACCTCGCTGTGTCTCTGGTCATCCCCGGCTCGCAGATTCCTTTCGTAACGGCGAAAGATAAGGACAACGCCACCATCGACATCATCGGCGTAGCTTTGGCCAGCGTCCCAGCCAAAACTCCTCCCGCCGGTCAGTCCGCTAAACAAGGCAACAACAAAGCCCCCGTCCAGCTAGCTGTCGGCCGCCTGCGCGACACCGTAAAACTCGCCGTCGAAAGCACGCGCGATGTTCGCCGCAAAAACGTGCAGTACAATACCGGTTTCGTGTTGGCCCCCGGCAGCTGTCGCCTGAATTCGTCGTCCGTGAAAATCAGACTGGCAGAATGGGTTCCTTCGAAACCGACGTGCGCATCCCCGACCTGCGCAAACCCCGCTAAAAATGAGCTCCGTCATACTAAGCAGCCAGCGCGTCCCCGCCACCGGCAAAAAAACAGTAGCCAATCCGCTGGTCCGTCAACAAATGGAACTGTTCCCGACATCACTCACGTCTTCACGCCGGACCAGCATCTGTACCTGCAATACGACGTGTATGATCCCGCTAAAGGGAAAAACCCCGAGCAGACCGCCGCAGCCGCACCGCAAAACGAACCGAAATCACATCCCGCTGCGAAGCCTACGCACGACGCCGTTCGCGTTTTCTCCAGCGTCGAATTTATCCAGAATTCCGCGAAGGTCTTCGAGTCCAGTGTGACCACCCTCAACGAAATGAACTCCCCGGAACAAAAAGCCGTTACCTTCCAGATGGACCTGCCGCTGCAATCGCTGAAACCTGGCCTGTACCTCTGTCAGGTGAATGTAATCGACGATGTCGCGGGCAGTTTTTCTTTTCTGCGCTTCCCCATCCTCATTCGTGAGGCCGGTACTCACCCGCCCAGCTCTGCCGCCGCCATGTCTGAATACGAAAACTGCAATAACCCAGGGTCATAGTGGCTAACCTGAAATTATTCGGACTGACCTGCTGCTTTAACGCGACTATCAGAGACGTACCCCTC
The DNA here is from genome assembly GCA_963705755.1 of uncultured Acidobacteriota bacterium. Lineage (GTDB taxonomy): Bacteria > Acidobacteriota > Terriglobia > Acidiferrales > UBA7541 > Acidiferrum. The sequence continues at coordinate 2,425 of CAVPKZ010000154.1, forward strand.
ACTGGCCAGAGACGGGGTTCTAGGAAGCGCGCGAGTCGAAAACTGCTCATCAGAGGGGTGCAGTCGGCAAACTTGCGGTCGCGGTAGGGACGCCAGTTGACCTGACGCCCCCCGCACGGATCCGCACGTGCAGGATTTGCTGCATGCGGCTCTTACCTCGGATGGTTGGCGTCAAAGCGCAAATTGGGATAAGGATGAAGGATGCTAGGTTTGGGGAGCCAGCGCTCTGCGAGAGCCACGAGTCGTGGCCACGTCATCCGACTTTTCTGGCTGCGTCGCCGTAGCGCGCGCATCCAGCGCCGGATCACCTGCAACCGAAAACTTCGAAGGCTGGCCAGATTCCCGGGGACTGCATGATAGTTGAAGTATCCCTGTACAACGGACCTCAACCATTTCCCGAGCTCCGCCACGGACAGATGTTGGCGTCTTCGAAGCTCCTCCTTCAGCGCTCTCAATTTGGCAGAGAGCCGCTTGTGGATGGTCTTGCGTAGAACGAGGAATTTGCCGGACTTCCACGTTTGCCCACAGATATGGTTGAAACCCAGGAAGTTGAACGTCTCCGGCTTCCCTTCTCCACGCTCTTTTCGGTTCGCGACTGCGTAGCGCCCGAACTCGATCAACCGCGTCTTGTCCGGGTGCAGCTCTAACTAAACCGAACCGGCCGAGCCGCTCCTTCCAGTCTCGGAGGAACTGCTCTGCGTCGGCGCGGTGCTGAAATCCCAACACAGCATCGTCGGCGTAGCGGACCACGATCAGCGATGCGATGCTGGACAAACTTTAAAAGCCAATCGTGTCGAATTTCATCGAAAAAGCTCCGGATGTCCGCATCAAGAATCCAATTCACTTTCCTTCTCATAATTCCTACCCAGAGCGCATCCAGCGCATCATGCTGGCGTCGCCCAGGTCGGAAACCATACGAAACCCCGAAAGTCCTCTTCATAAATCTGATTGAGGACCGTCACCACTGCGTGCTGGACGATCTTGTCTTCCAGCGCAGCGATCCCTAACGGACGTTGTCGTCCATCCGGCTTGGGAATGTAGGTTCTCTTTGAAGGTTGCGCTCGGTACGTTCCTCGGTGCACGCGACTGTGTAAGTCTTTCAGTCGCTCGCCCAGGCCCCGTCTCGTATTCCTGCCACGTGACTCCGTCAACTCCGGGAGCCGCGCTCGCTTCAAGGCGTAGAAGCTGCTCTCCAGCAGTAGAAGGGACACATGGTGAAGTAGCGCCGTGAACTGGAATCGCTTGTCCCTCTTTGCTGCTTCCCGCACGCCCCGCAGGCTGCGCAACGCGTCACCCCAGCTCTGTGTCTGGGACGCGGTCGTCTGCTCGGCGTTCTCCTTGGTCGGTCGGCTTCCCTCCGCGCCTTCCGCCAGCGGGTTCCCGCTTTTGTTCGGGCACTTCGTCGGTACTGCACGACCGTCCGACTTCCCATCAACGTGCATGTTGGACTTTGTCGGATCACGTCCTTCTCCAACCGGCCCGTCACTACTGCGTGTCGGGCGTTGACGGGACCTCCCGGTTCTCGCGCGTGAAGTTTTCATGCATGCCAGGGGTCTTCGACCGCCAGAGCCCGATCAATGCTCGCGATTTCGCATTCATCGGTGTTGCCTTCCGCACATTGGAACAGCGTCGGCGCTCTGATTTCCGACCACTTTCACGGCTCAATACCCTGCCTACATGTTCCCCTGTCAACGCTTCACGTGCAGCCTTGCGACTGCCCGCGCATGACTCGGGGCCAGGTGGTCGCTACGCCTTACTGTACGACTCTTGCATTCGCAACTTCACGCCGGTTTATCCCGGCGCACTCAACTTGGGTCCAAGTACAGGTCTCTCGGCGCTTTCGATTGCGCGACGCCGCTCTTCTATCGGCGCGTCACCAGCAACCGGTAGGCAAGCTCCGGATGGTGACGCCGCGAGCGGAAAGTTCTCCGAGCAATTGCGCCACTCCCGGTGAAACTGTCACGGTCGCCCGGGACGATTACTGCCCATTCGAGGTTCTCTCGAAACTCTTTTGACCTAATCTGCCACTGGCCGAAAGACGATGATTTTGCCTCACCAATTTGGATGATGGACCAGTATCGCACCAACGCCAATGCGGTCGCCTCGTCAGGTAACGGCCCGGACAGAATAAAGTGGTTGTTTCCATGGACCAGGATGCCGACCATTTGATTTCAAGCCTCCAGGCGCGGATCGGGAACCGGGTAGCCGATTGCGAAATGGTAGACGACTTGTCCTAGCTCAGGGGCCAGACTCAGATATCGGTTCACTTCCTCATCAAAAAACGCTCCGATGCCTGTTGCTCGCAGGCCAAGCGCCTCGGAAGCAAGATACATTCGTTGACCAATAGCGCCCGCCTCGAAATGCACATATCGATATCCACGATCGCCGTAACTGCGGGCAGCATTCTCAAAATCGCCGATCATGGAGAATGCTAGGCAAGCGTTGCCCGCCAGGTCTTGTCCCAAACTGAGAGCGGCCGCTACTAGCCGTTGGTCCCCTTCCTTGATTTTCTCCAGCTCTGCGTGCTCCGGCCAGTAGCGGTAAACACCCGGCGCCAAGCCTTCGACGCGGTGGACGTAAAGATACAGGTGGACGAAACGAGCTGTAGCGAAATCGGCGAAGAGAGGCTCCTTTGTACTGGAGAGGAGAGTCGCAAGTTGCGAGAGGGAGATCGACTCGTCCCCACCCCTAAAATCAAGAGCGGAACGCCGAGTACGAACGACGTCGCCGAAACTGCGGCTTGTGGAGACAGGAGGCGGCAGGGTGATTTCGCCGCGGCGAGATGACTTCGGCTCGCCAAAAGAGGGGAGTGGTGGCTTCCGTGCTTGAGCTTCGTAGCAGCGTGGATTCTTTCAATCAGTGGGTAAGGTACTTGCTCCTCCGACAGCCGGTTGGGCTGACCACTAAACAAAATCGTCTCGACTGGATCCAGCCTCCTCACGGGAATGGATGGGCCGTGAAGCCCGACGATCAACATGGGCCACTCATCCTGACTGAGGAGACACGATTCCGCCACCCTGTCATCTGAGAAATGGCCAAGCGCAAAGCTTTCGCATCCGATGGATCGAGCAGCAAGGGCGAGAGCCTGCCAGGCATGTCCGATGTCGTGCAAGCAATACCGATATGCCCGGTCCCGGTATTTCCACGCTTCGCGCCAGGCAATGCTGGTCAGAACGAAAACAAGCGGAGCAGAGGTGTCGACAAGTTTCCCGCCAAAATCTCCGATGGCCCGTTGTTCTGCCATGTGGGAAGAGGGACGGTAATGATAGAGGCCGTCGGACCAATCGACGAGGCCATGGGTGCAGAAGTGAAATTCGGTCGGGTGCAGATTGCCGGAAGAAGGATTAACCCGCAGTGCGTATGTGTATCCGGTTGACGGCACTCGTTTGGACGCGCTAATCGAGGCTGAATAGAACATCAATTGCGAAAGGAATTCCGCACCATCCCTGGCCGAAGTATTTCCTATTTTCCCCTCGAGTACTTCGAGAGCTGAAATCTGCGGAGCCGGCGGGTCGGCCGGAAAATCGAGGATGGGTACGCCTTCATAATGCCGAAACGGATTGGGCATATTGGCCCAATCGAGATAGTGCTGAGTTCTCCGCAGTGATTCGGCACTGTGCTTCGTCAATTCATGGTATTCGCGCCAGGTCATGTAGGGTGAATCCTGAGGTAACCTTACTGGCAAAACTGGCATGCGGGTATTGTCTGATTTCAATTGTCAGATCAAAAGAGCGTACCGGGCCGCGGTGCAGCGACTACGAGGTGTAATACAGCTAGGACCGAGAAGCCAGTTGGATTGCGCACTATACTTTCTCCTGTCGTCAGCTTGTCAGCACAAAATCAGCAATGACAAATTCTCGTCGAACACGAGAACAGACCCTTCGGAGTGGAGGCCATGCTACGTCGCGTCAAAAAAAGCGAGTCAAGATGTGAGAGCAGAGTTTTCGGACACTATCAAGCCAAATAAGCATTGCTGGCCTTGCCAGGATCTACTAGAGCTCCGGGCATCTGTCAGCCACGTACCGTCTCCGGTGAGAGTTGTGAGTGATTACGCCCACGGTTCGGAGCCAAAAAGCTTTCGGTGCAGCTTCTACGACTTCGTCTTTTGTTTTTTGCCCTGGCTGTCTCTGTTTCCTGTCCACCGTTGCATCGCCGTTTTTCTGCTGTCAAACTGCAGTTGTTTCTCAATGCCATTCGCTTCCAAATAGGTATGCATCGGGGCGACTGACCCTTTCGGCTGGGACTGGCCCGACGTTTTCTTTTGAACGGTCTGGGTCATGGGCGCGCGAAAGTGGAGCGGGTCTCTGAGGTTCTGCAATTCCCGGTAATAATAAAGCGATGTCGGGCGCTTTCCGTTGAACCTCAGCTTCTTCAAAAAGTCGATTTCCTGTTCGGTAGCGTCACCGCTCACGGACTGGTGCCGAAGGAATTCTTTAAGCCCCGCTTCTTCCTCCGGTTGGGGAAGTTCGCTTTCGACAAACTCAAATTTTTTGGCGTACTTCAGAATAAGTTCCCGGTTTAACACGATCTCCATACCAAAGGTTGCTAGGTCGATATCCCATGATTCAACCAGCGGATCAAGGAAGGAAACGCAGTTCTCACCTGACACGTTGAAGACATCCGTCTCCACAAACTTGAGAATGCTGACTCGCATCGATTCATAACTTCGGCCGCCGAGCCGCGCCACCGATTGGAGCCAGGGTTTACTTGACAATTCGTCCCTAGCAACTCTTTTGACGACCTCCAATAGCTTTTGTGTCACAAGACGCTCGAGTTCGCCGAAAGGCTGCTTCTCAAAAATTGCGTGAATTTGTTTTTCTTTGTCGCGTGTGCACTTGCGGAGAACCAGCTCCCGAACTTCTGCAAACAACGGTGTCGGTGGTTCCACCAGGTTTCTCTTCAATTCTTCCTTGCGCTGGTGGTCAGCCAGGTTCGCAAGCTTACCGCTCGGGAGTTTCAAGAATTTCCCTATCTTGTCGTAAATGTCCGTTCGGCTAGGTACGGGGGGCAATTTCTTCCGGGTCAGCAGCTGCGAGATATAAGATTCCGTAACTTCGGCGGCCGCCGCCAGATCCCTCTGCTCAAGCCCCAATTCATCCAGTCGCCGTTTAATCACTAGACAAACGTCCACTTGGCCCTCCACCAGGCTTAACTCGACAGATTAACCATTAAAATGGTCCCCGATTTCACTTGACACGTCAAGTTAATTAACTCAGTGTGGTTAATAGACTGAGGGAGTCTTCAGAATATCTAAACCAACGGTGGTTATCTGAATCGCCCTTGGCAATGACAACTAAGGAGAGTGACATGTTTACACGCAGAGTCTCCATGCATCTGAAGTCCAATAGCGTTGCGGAGTTTACCCGGACGCTCGAGAAGGAAATCATTCCCCTGCTTCGAAAGCAGAAGGGATTCCAGGACGAAATCACGTTCGTTGGTTCGACAGGAACAGAAGCGTTCGGAATCAGCTTGTGGGACACAGCAGAGAACGCGGAAGCTTACAACCGCGGAACCTACCCAGAAGTAACAAAGATGCTGGCGAAAGTGATCGATGGAACTCCCCAGGTTGAAACCTATCAGGTCGCCAACTCGACCTTCCACAAGATCGCCGTTGCCGCAGCAGCCTGACGCAGGCAAGTCTTTTCATTCGGAGGGGCGGGTCAGGTCCGCCCCCCCACTAGTTCGGCAACGAATCTACTGTGCGGACGACATAGTACGTCTTCCGATTGATGATTTCTCTCGATCGAGGGCGGGTGGTTGGCTACACGGAAACTCCCCCTAGAGTTCGTTTTCGTTCTGAGACTAACGCGGCGGAATGGATGAGTTCGCTGCGAAACCGTATCGAGAGTAATTGTAAATTCGGTACGTATCGGGCCTCCGCAACAAAAAATTAATGCTAGTCATTCGCGTTTTTCGCAGCTCCTTTGCACAGAAGAGTTTTTCGATTCTCCTTGACACTCACTCTCTAAGGGAACAGGATCATGTCGAGGCTTCGCCGTTTGAGGCGAGACTCCCGCTTCGAAGTCCGAAAGCAGTTTCGTTAAAGGTCAAGCTCCACATCGAGCGCAAAGAGGGCACAACCTGCCCGCTTTTTATTTCCTCGAGTGCCTCCTACCTCCTGTCCGACGTACAGGTCTGCAAACCCAAGACGCTAGCGGTTCCAAGGGAAACACTATTCACGCACTACTCGCTCGATGCGAGTGGGAATTTTGAATTTCTCAAAAAGGAGAACCACCATGTCCGAATCAAACAAGAATGTCGTGCGTCGTTTGTTCGAAGAAGTTTGGAACAAGGGCAATCTGCAAGTGACCGACGAGCTTTTTGCCTCCAACTATGCTCATCATGACGCTTCCACGCCCGATGTTGGGCGAGGCCCCGAGAGTGAAAAGAAGCGAGCGACTTTCTACCGCACCGCCTTCCCCGACATTCGATTGACGATCGAGGACATCATTGCCGAAGGCGAAACAGTCATGGCTCGTTGGACTTGCAGAGGTACCCATAAAGGTGATCTCAGCGGGATTCCTCCAACGGGAAAGCAGGTCAACATCACCGGAGTAAGCATCGCCCGCTTCGCTAACGGCAAGATGGCGGAGGGTTGGGTCAACTGGGATGCTCTGGCTCTTATGCAGCAGCTCGGCGTCGTCCCTGAGCTCGGCAAAGCCAAAGCCGCCGCCTCCACAAGGTAGCCGTCTAGGCCTCGGGCGAGAAATCGGAAGGTCCGTTCATGCAGCGGACCTTCTGTTCAATTCTCGGTGACTCCTGAATATATGTCCGCGTATTGGTCAACCGCGTAATTGCACGACTGCCCTTATTGAATGAAATCCGCGGTAAAGGCGGATGGGAAATCATGATCGATTTCGATTGGCCCAGTCTGATTATGAGCTAGAGGAGGAAATACAAATGAGCGAAAGGAAATTGTCAATACCAGAACAAATTGAACAACGGGCATACGAACTATACCTTGAACGCGGCGGCGAACATGGTCACGATCGAGCGATTGGCTTGCTGCCGAGAATGAATTAACAGAATTGCCTGAACAATCCAATTCCGGGGCGACCAAGTCGTGGACCGCCGTTGCTGCCGTTCCGGCAACATCACCAAAGGGTGCTCGGGTCGCCCAGAAAGTGCCAGTAGAAATAGCAACATAGTCGACGCTAAACTGACCACCTAGGCTGTGATTCGTCTGTCTCGCTGAAACCGGAGTTTTTAGTAATCCATGGATTTAACGGAGGATTGAAAAATGACTATAAATGTTACCCCCTTACACGACCGCGTCTTGGTGCGGAGGGTGGAAGAGAAAAACACTGCTAAGGGTGGGATCATCATCCCGGACACGGCCAAAGAAAAGCCGCAGGAGGGTGAAGTGATGGCCGTCGGGGCCGGCAAGATCGAAAAGGGCAAAAGAGTACCCCTCGATGTGAAAGTTGGTGACCGGATTTTGTTCGGCAAATACACTGGCAGCGAAATCAAGATCGATGATCAGGAGTATTTGATTCTGCGCGAAGAGGAAATCTTCGGGAAGCTAAGCGGCATGGTCAAAGCGGCTACCGGCAGAAGGTAATTTCTCAGTTCAGAATTGGATTAGCTGTTAATCACCCAGGAGGGTGAAGTTCAATGGCAAAACAAATCGTTACAGGTGCGAATTCACGTCAGTCGATTCTACGCGGGGTCAATATTCTAGCTGACGCAGTGAAAATCACGTTGGGTCCGAAGGGACGCAACGCGGTAATCGAGAAGAAATTTGGTGCGCCGGTCATCACAAAAGACGGTGTCACAGTCGCGAAAGAGATTGAGCTGCAGGATCCACTAGAGAACATGGGCGCACAGATGGTCCGCGAGGTCGCGTCCAAAACCTCAGATGTGGCGGGGGACGGTACCACGACCGCAACTCTGTTGGCCCAGGCGATTTTCCGCGAAGGCGTGCGCACGGTTGCAGCCGGTGCAAGCCCGATGGCGCTTAAGCGCGGCATCGATAAAGCTGTGGAAGCTGTCGTGGCCGAGATTAAGAGATTATCCCGCGAAGTGAAAGGCGACATGATCACGCAGGTCGGCACAATTAGCGCCAACAATGACAAGCAAGTGGGCAGCATCATCGCTGAAGCCATGAAAGAAGGTCGGCAAGGACGGTGTCATCACCGTCGAAGAATCGAAGACGATGGAGACCACGCTGGAAGTGGTCGAAGGTATGCAATTCGATCGTGGATACCTCTCCCCGTATTTCGTTACCGACCCGGAGCGGATGGAGTGCGTACTGGAGGACGCTCTTATTCTGATTCACGAGAAGAAAATAAGCTCAATGAAGGACGTGCTACCGTTACTCGAACAGACCGCTAAGTTAGGCAAACCGCTGCTGATCATTGCGGAAGACATAGAAGGCGAAGCCCTTGCCACTCTAGTGGTGAACAAACTCCGGGGAACGTTGAAATGCGCGGCGGTCAAAGCGCCGGGATTTGGAGATCGTCGAAAGGCCATGTTGGAGGATATCGCCACGCTTACAGGCGGGAAGGCGATCACGGAAGACCTCGGACTCAAGCTCGAGAATTTGAAGGTCGTGGATCTGGGTAGCGCAAAAAAGATCACCATCGACAAGGACAACACCACAATTATCGATGGTGCTGGTAAGAACAGCGAAATTGAAGGACGCATCAAGCAGCTCCGCATGCAGGTCGAAGAGTCCACTTCGGATTACGACAAAGAAAAGCTTCAGGAACGCCTCGCAAAACTCGTCGGAGGTGTGGCGGTAATCAAAGTGGGCGCGGCAACGGAGATGGAGCTTAAGGAGAAAAAAGCTCGGGTTGAGGATGCCATGCACGCAACACGTGCAGCGGTTGAAGAGGGCATTGTACCTGGCGGCGGAACCGTCTACTTGCGATGCATCCCTGTGTTACAAAAGCTCAACCTTCACGACGATGAAGCCATCGGTGTGAACATCGTAAAACGGGCACTTGAAGAACCCATCCGTCAGATTGCACAGAATGCCGGACGAGAGGGTGCGGTAATCGTGGGGCGTGTACGCGAATCTAAAGACGAAACATTCGGGTTCAATGCGGAGAACGGCGAATTCGGAGACATGATCAAAGCTGGTGTAATTGATCCAGCGAAGGTAACCCGCCTCGCTTTGCAGAACGCCGCATCGATCGTCTCACTAATGCTAACTACCGAAGTGCTGATCGCCGATATTAAGGACGAGGAACAAATGGCGGCTGGTGTCGGGCACGGCGGCATGGGCGGAATGTACTAAGCGATGTTGCGACTGGGGAGCCACCGAAGGTTGACCAATTAAATTGCAAATGGAGCCTGGGACAGCAAACTCGTTTCGAATCTTCGGATGATTTCGTTCCACATAACGTATGTAAGACTCCATTGAAGCCGGAGGTACCAATTAAATCCGATTTTAATAGAATGGCGCGTGCTCTGATTAAGCATAAAATCCGTTTCACAACCAAAGATGCGGAGCCGCGGTTCGAAATTGAGGGTGGGCGCTTCACAACACAAGAACTAATGATACTTAGCCTAGAAAAGAAAATTACGCATCCTGATCTTTTAGAAGTGCTAAGGACAAAGCGTATGACATCGGGGGGTTCGTGATACCAGAATGTTTTGCGAAACGCCCCGTCGGCGCATGAAACGTATCGCAATTTCTAAAAGCAAGGGCAAGGACGAGCGCTACTTCTATGTGATGAGGGTTGCGCGCTAAAGCAAGTTCAGAAACGGACAGCGGTCAGTCTTGCAGCGACGTCCTAATTAATCGTGCGGCACGAATTCTTCTCTGCACCCATGCCACTGTGGCGTCGTGCGTGGCCTGTGAAATCAAGCCGCTCACGCAATCTTGGTCCACCCGGCGTATGTCTTCGATGCGAAGCCTGATAATTGAATTGAGCCTTTTGCGGGTAAGTGTGTTTATGACGGGCATGGGTGAACTGCTCCTTTCCCTCCGCCTCTTGACGGTACACCGAATCCGGAGGTCGGCATCGAGATACCCCAGAACTAGCATAGACGTCGAATCAGGCCAACTGAATCGGGGATGCACGGTAGAAAGCCAGCGGGAACGCAGGAGACGATTGCACCCCAGGAAAGCCCGAAGGGTAGAAAGTTATGTGAAGGCCCGGGGGACAGGAAGGCCACTAAGTTAGGAAAGCGGACGCAATCAGCCCGGCTTATACATCAATTCATATCGTTGGAAAACGGAAGTCTTCTGGCACTTCGGGCACGTCAGGCTCTCGCCTCCATCGGGAAATTCTGGCTTGCGCGGCCAGAGCGGGTCGTAAGGGAGGGTCCAAGACCTCCGTGGAATCTCGCTGTGGAAAAAATGGGACCGGCATCCGGGGCAACTGAGGGTCCATCGGGGCATGTTCGCACCATCAGCCTTGTATCTAACTAACACGTTGGTTAGTTCACGTATATAGACAGAGTGTCGATACAACTGGACCAAGGTAGTAGCGAGGCAAGGCAGCCCAACGAAACTACCGCCAGATGTGCTCACACTGAGAGCTGGGCTAAACTATCCAGCAGGCTACGTAAACGGTTGCCAAAATTCGTGTATACCTCTTGGTAGAGGCGTCGGACACTCACTAATCGTGCAAAACGACGTTCAGCAGTGAACTGTGTATTTGCATCCCGCCGCCATTGTAGTGAATAAATCCCAGCTTCCTGAATTTGTTCATGAAGAAGTTCACGCGGCTCCGCGTAGTCCCTACCAATTCGGCCAAAGTCTGCTGCGATATTTTGGCCACTATCGTTTCCGGCTCGCCCGCCTCTCCGTAACGCGCGAGGATCAATAACGCACGGGCCAGCCGCTTCTCGCTCGAATTGAACAACTGGTCCACCAAGTCGGCCTCAGTCTTCAGGGTGCGCTCCAACATGTAAGCAATGAACTTTCCCGCAAATTCTTGCTCGTCGTGGAGGACGCGCATCATTTCTTTCTTTTCAATGCTGATCGCGTTCAGCGGTGCGATTGCCGTCGCCGTGGCCATGCGTACCGGGTTTCCGATAATGCAGCCCTCGCCCAGAAAGTCGCTCGGTCCCACAATCGCCAGAACAGCTTCCTTGCCTCCATATTTACGATGCTCAGCTTGGCATTTCCAGATTGAATGTATAAAACATCATCGCAAGGATCATCCTGCGAAAAGATGATCTGCCCTTTTTTGAACTTCGCAATACTTCGCGATGTCCCGGCGGACGAAAGAAATTCCTGCATGTCGAAGGGCTCTATTTTCTTGGGCTTTTTGGCCACGGTGTTAGTTTCCAACGCCATCTTGTCACAAATAATGACTGAGGTAAATCACTGTCTGGGCGCAAATCACGGGGGCTGGTAGGCGTTTTAGCGGCCTGCCATATGTAGGCTGGGCTACAAAATGAGTGGTTTAATCAGTCAGGGCGGTACGTCAGTTCAAATCGCTGATAAATTGAAGACGTTTGACAGTTTGGACACGCTAGGTTCAAGCCGCCATTTGGAAAGTCCGGTTTCGTCGGCCAAAGTGGGTCGAAGGGAACTGTCTCAGATCGTGGATTGATTTTGCTGTGAGTAAAGACTTTGTGGCAGGTCGAACAACTAAGCACCCACTGCGGCATTGGCACAATTTCCCGTGGGCTGGTAAGCATGTTTCGGAATCTATTGCTGTGCTGGGCTAATTCACATACCCGCAAGCCTGTATTACGGCTGACAAAACACGGAGCTTTCGCCTTTCCTTCATTTATCCCCGCCACGTTCCGACCACATCCTATTTATGTGCGCCCGCCACAAATGGAGACCGCTCAACTAACCCTTGTCCGTCAGCCGTTCGACCATCCCGATTTCCTGTTCGAACTAAAACACGACGGTTTCCGCGCCTTGGCATACATATAGCAATCAGCCTTGGCAAGAGGGCAACTAGAGTGCTGGGAACCGCATCATCAGCAAATGTGCGGTGTTCACTGGTCACGCTGGTGTCGGAGACAAACTTGAAAGCACGATCCACTCCAATGGTTGTCTTTTGGGGATTCCTGATTGCAGCCTCACTCACGAGTCCGAAACGCCTGAATGCACAGGCTGCGCCCGGGCCGATTGTCCCAGCCCAATCACAGGAGCAGTCGCCAGCCCAGTCTCCGCAGCCTGCGGCCAAACCCAAACAGCCGCAGGTGCCAGCGAGAACGACTCTTGACGGGCCTTGGAAGCTGAATCGCGATGAAAGCGATGATCCCCGGCAGCGAGTTCGAGCTGCGGAAGGCTCAAGCAGTGGCAACACGAGCGGTTATCCCGGTGGGGGCAACACGGGCGGTTATCCCGGTGGCGGCCGTCGGGGCGGTAATCCCTACCCCGGGGGCGGAGGTGGAGGACCCTACGGAGGACAACGAAATAACGGACAGGACATTGAAGACAACCCCAAAATGCAGCCGCTGATTTACTCTTCGCAGTCGCTAAACATCGAACTGAAAAACCCTGAAGTCGATGTGACGGATGATCAATTCCATAAGCTGGTCTTGTACACGGATGGGCGGCAATTGCAGAAGTCTACGGACAACCATCAGGAGCTTGCGGCGCACTGGAAGGGAAGTCAGCTTGTGTCGGATGAAAAAAGTCCGCTAGGCGGGAAAATGAGTCGAACGTTCGAATTGTCCCAAGACGGTCGGAACTTACACGAAACTCTGCACATCGACAACGGTCGATCTAAAACGCCCCTGGTCATACGATACGTGTACGACGTCGCCAGCTCGGACATGCAGACCGGCCCGGAATCTGATCCGGACAGACCAGTGCTCAAGAGACGTCCTGACGACAGCAGCAATTCACCCCAATAACAGCACCATAGAATCAGAAACTCGCGATTATCTCGCGAAGTCTCCGGGCATTTCCTGGTTTCTTCACCTCGTCCACGTCAACAATCATAGTTCGTGTGCAGCACGCCTGCCAGTGCCCGATTAGTTCTGACCTACCGCGCCATGTGCTCGGTTGCGGGGCCATGGTGCCCCGTGAATTGGGTTTTCTCTACCAGCGGTTTTCATCGCTTCTTCGCGACGAAGCCTGTCAGTTCCGAAACCAACAAAGCAGAACGTGGTCAAATTTGGCGACCATAGTTCTATTTGGGACTCGTGGCCCATAGCTTTTTCTGGTTATCCGAGAGAGCCTAGGGTCGGGTGGGAGACTGGGTGCCCGAGGCACGCAGCGCCTAACTAATCAGCTGAGACTCGCTCTCGAACCCGAGTGCCTCGAGAACCCGACGGCCACCGCCAGAGAAATCCCCAGAGATGGAGCGGGCTCGATCAGAGACACTCAAGCTGTTTGTGGTTCAGATGTTGGGCGTCGAAGCACGCTCCTCTCTTCCATACGATCAAGACGATGGTGGCAATCTTCCTGGCCAGGGTTAGACGGGCCATCTCCGGCCGGAGGCCCTTGGTCAACAAAGCGGTGTAGAACTCTTGAAACGGACCAGGTTTGCTCGAAGCCACGATGGCCGCACCCTTAAACAGATTTTTCAGATCGTGATTGCAGTTGCGGTTGAGTCCGCGAATGGAGCCTCTGTTTCTTCGCCCGTTGCAGCTGCCCGTCGACACGACGGTGATCGGCGCTGCTGTGGGTCTCGATGCCAAATCCGCTGTAAGTCCACAGCTGCCGCTTGGTGCGGAAACGGTGCGGGGTCTGCAGGATGCCCAGCAGTACGCTGCCCGGATCGGACCGATAGAGGGAATCTGGCAGAGCTGTTTCCAGGCTTGGTGTTTCTTGGCCTCTGCCAACAGCTCCCGCCGCACTTCCTGACGCACCGTGCGCAGCGCATCGAGTTGTTGGTAGTAAAACTCTGCTCGCCGGCGCACTCCCAGTTCGCCGATCTTCCCGAGCCACTCGGTACGATGGCGCGATGCGTACAGTGCAACAATGCTCCAGGCGCAGCGCTAAGCCCTTTGTTTTCAAATCAGCCGTGATTGCAACCATACGTCTTTCGACCCTGCGTCGGGTAATCGGAGACTTGAAAATCCACATGGACGGTTAATGCGTGAATCAGGCACTTGCCGGTGATAAGTGTTGTTTCCCTACAATGATCCGACGCTTATGGAGGTCCCGGCGGGAGAAGTTTGTTGTTCAGTGGTGCGGTCTCAGTTTGAGGGAACTGCCCCGGTGCAATCTGGCCACTGCTGGCTGATGTTCGCGATCAACGTGGCCTTTGGCGCGGACGGAATCACGTCAATGAGGAAGGAAGCGTTCAGCGGATTGCATGCACCGGTCTCTGCGTTGTGGGAGCCGCACTCATCGTTATTGCCTGATTGAGGGCCGGTTATGTCGAGACAATACTTGCCAGGTTGGATTCCGATAATCGTGAAGTTACCTGCTTGATCTGTCTTAACCTCAGAGACCTCGCTTCCGCATTTCCACTCCTTCAGATTCCCCGGCGAATGCTTCATGCCCCGAGGGTACTTGATCTCACGGTTCTTGAAGAACGCGGTATCCGTCCAAGCCTTGACGGATATCGTGGCGCCCGGCACAGTGATCGAACGACGTTCTTCATCGTGACTATGTCCCATCAGGGATAATCGCCCGCTGCCGATGACTGTTCCGGATAGCTGTCTTACCGCAGTTGCTGTATAACCTCCGATCACGATCATACTGCAGGGGTAAAGCGCGTGGGAGAGTCGACTATGGCTATCGACCACGTTCGACGGTTCGTGGGTCGCTATCAAGCGGTAGCCTTTCCAGAGATCAAAGGCTGATCAAATAAAATGATTTCATGCACTCGAACCTCCCGGGAATGCGTTAGATGGCAAGTACTTACACATATCGATAAGCTATGAATTCGAAGTTTTCATGCTATTGGGGTTAGGTTTGAGCGAAAAGCAGATTCCCCAAATTGCTGAAAACACAGAGAAGTCAAAGTAGGTGATGGAACTGTTGGAGTCGGATAGTGCGCGCCCAAGGCAGGCGCGCTCCGAAGCTGCGACAAGCCGGGAAGTCCGCGTTGAAAAAGACTAGACAACGAAGGTTGCAATCTCAAGAAGCGCAAGTACAATAGCTACACCTTGAGCGGGCGTCGTACAATGGCAGCATCGGGGCTTCCCAAGCTTCGGACATCCTAAGGCTTCCTAAGACATTGCGCCAAATCCCAAGTAGCAGATTTCCCATTGTTGACGGGAAAACTTCGATTTGGCATCCCGCCGCCGCTTTCTTTGTTGACAACGATGAGATTAAGATTTACCAATATCTCTGGAAATTTC
This sequence comes from uncultured Acidobacteriota bacterium, assembly GCA_963705755.1. Lineage (GTDB taxonomy): Bacteria > Acidobacteriota > Terriglobia > Acidiferrales > UBA7541 > Acidiferrum. The sequence goes on from CAVPKZ010000154.1 coordinate 17,605, forward strand.
TTAGGCTAGAAGGGTTCGAATCCCACCCTCTCCGCCAAAACATTCCTTTTCGTTTCTTAGATTTAAAAAAAACATGACCCTTTTTTTTGAACCTACTTTGAACCTCGCAGAAATCGGATGAATCCGCAGAATTCGCGCCGCGCCGCCCTGATTCATCAATTCCATCGCGCCCACACCCGCCGCGTTGCTTCGTGGAAGCAGCCCTGATCCGCAGGCCGATTCTCACATCTGGGACAAAACGGAACGATCACGCGCGCCACGAAACCCGATCCCGTGCAATGCTCGAATCGCGCATCATGGATCGACACATACACGCCCACGATTTCAACGTGTCCGCTGCATCGCCGAGCCTGGGTTTGGTACGGATATTGACGACGTGACCGCCGGCAAATATTCCGTTTCTGACATGCTTGCCGAGAGCTTGGAATCGAGGTCGCGCTTCAAACGCTGCAGGTCGGTACGCATGTCGGCGGCATGCTGGTAACGAAGATTGCGATCTTTCTCGAATCCCTTCTGGACGATTTCTTCAAATTTAGGTGGCAGATCGGGATTGATACGCAGCGCCGGTGTAGGAGTGCGATTTAGAATTCCCTCGAAAACCACTCCGGAGGTATCGCCACGAAACGGCAATTGTCCGGTGCCCATTTCATACAGCACCACCGCAAAGGAAAACAGGTCGGTACGCTCATCGCCCACATCATAAATGGTGCAGATGTTGGGGTGGTTCAAGGCGGAAGCTGCTTGCGCTTCTTTGCGAACGCGCAGGCCTGTGGATCGGCGTTTACGTCTTCGAGCAGAAATTTGAGCGCCACCAGCCGGTTAAGGCGCGTGTCTTCTGCTTTATAAACCAAGCCCATGCCGTCGCCGCCGAGACTCTCCAGAATGCGGTAATGAGAGATGGTTTGGCCGATCAAGTGGAGACGTGTGCCCCGCGAAGATGTTATGTGCTTCGGGAATTACAGTGAACGCACGCACTCAGAATCTGATAGAACTCTTAGGTATGAATCCGGCGTCGCCACAATAAACCACCCGGATGACCATCCATTATTAGGTACCAAAGGACAGTAGATTCCGGTTGACGGATTCGGTAGTCTACAATCGCTCCTTACGATTCTCGTCCAAACATCGGAGCGCGCTGCAGGTGAATATATGCCATCCGCCATTGCAGAAAGACGCAGCCAAAGAATTCCGCTGGATGTGCCGCTGGTTGTAATAGGGCGCACTGGCGCAGGGCAGGATTTTCGCGAAGATACTTTCACGTTGAGTGCCAGCGCTCACGGCGTGTTGCTGGCGCTGAAAACCGGTGTTGCCCTAGGCCAAAAAGTGCAGTTATTCAATCGAAGAAACTGGGACGAACTCGAGGGCCAGGTAGTTTACGTCGGACTTCCTCATGCAGGATTAACCAGAGTGGGTATCGAATTTGAGCAGCGTTCCGCGAATTTCTGGTCTTTGGCCACCCCTCCCGCAGACTGGCTTTAACAAGTCATGAAGCACGCCGAGACAATCAATGACATCGCCCTCAAAGCCAAAGCGGATGCTTTTCGTAACATGCATCACGCTCCTCCCTTATTGGTTCTCCCCAATGCCTGGGACGCCGTAACTGCGCGATTGTTTGTGCAAGCTGGCGCGCGAGCGATTGCCACAACCAGCGCGGGCATTGCTGCGACCCTGGGCTACGCCGACGGACAAAACGTACCAAGAGAATTAATGATGCAAGCGATTGCGCGTATTGCGAACGCGGTACGTGTGCCGGTCACCGCCGACATAGAGTCGGGTTACGCGAACTCGCCGAAAGGGCTCGGCGAATCCATGCGCGCCGTCATTAACGCAGGCGCGATCGGCGTCAATCTTGAAGATGCCACCGGAGATACCTCGCAACCGTTGTTTGCGCTAGAAGAGCAAATCGAGCGCATCCGAGCAGCGCGTGAAGCGGCGGACGAGATTTGCCGAGACCGTTCGCCGGCTCAATGCATACCACCAGGCTGGTGCAGATTGTCTATTTGTGCCGGGTACAACGGATATGCCCACGCTTATTCAGCTGGTTGAAAGTGTGGCGGGACCTCTCAATGTTTTGGTTGGTCCCGGGATGCCGCCGGTGGCTGATTTGCAACGCGTCGGGATAGCGCGCCTAAGCGTAGGTTCAGAAATTATGCGCGCGACACTTGCAGTAGCGAGGGATGCGGCGGACGAGCTGTTACAAAAAGGAACCTACCAAACCTTCCTGGATCGCAACATTCCTTACCACGAAGTCTATGAACTGATGAAGTAAGAAGTCTTAAAAAATGCACCGGCCGCTCAGCACGTGAGTGTGGTCGTTTTTGGGGATTAGCTGTGTCTGAATCGGACCAATAAGTGGCCCTAGTTCCGTCGCTTAACTAGCTTTCCGTTTGGCACCTAGATGTTGTGATTCTTGGCGCGAATGCATCCAACCAGTTAGAATAAGATGATCGTACTCGGATTGCTGTAGCTCTGTTCCGGCCTACACGCAGAAAACCGTCAGGAAACGGCGAACCACTACATGGAAGCAGCACAAATACTGGATAGAGTTGTCGCGCGATTTATCGGCACCAAACACGAGCGTGACGTTAAGAAGCTGCAACCCCTCATAGCTTCTACTAACGCGCGCGAAGTCGAGATGAAGGCGCTATCCGATGAGGATTTAAAGCTGCGCTTTGCGGAGCTGAAAGCCCAGGTACAAGACCGCCTCAAGGATGCCGATCCCGCCGAACCTACTTTTCGCGAGTTGATGCAACAGGCCCTGGAGCCGGCGATCATCCCCGCATTTGCACTGGTGCGTGAAGCGGGCTGGCGCTTCCTGAATATGCGCCATTTCGACGTGCAATTGATCGGTGGCATGGTCCTGCACGAAGGCAAAATCGCGGAAATGAAGACCGGCGAAGGAAAAACGCTGGTGGCCACTCTGCCTGCCTGTTTGAATGCGCTGGCTGGGCGCGGCGTACACATTGTTACCGTCAATGATTATCTGGCACGCCGCGATGCCGAGTGGATGAGTCCGTTGTATCGCGCGCTGGGCCTGAGCGTTGGTGTTATTGTGCACGACCTGGACGACCAGCAGCGCCGTGCGGCTTATCTCGCCGACATTACTTACGGCACGAATAACGAATTTGGCTTCGACTATCTGCGCGACAACATGAAATATGACCTCGCCAATTGTGTTCAGCGCGGCCATCACTTCGCCATTGTCGACGAAGTGGACTCCATCTTGATTGACGAAGCGCGCACACCATTGATTATTTCCGGGCCTTCGGAAGAGTCCACCGACAAATACGCCAAGATCGACAAGATTATTCCGAAGTTGATTCAGGACATCGATTACACCATCGATGAAAAACACCGCACTGCCACGCTCACGGAAGAAGGCGTCAGCAAGACGGAACGGCTGCTCGGTCTCGGCAATTTATACGATCCCGCGCACATGGAATCGATTCACCATGTCTATCAGGCGTTGCGTGCGCACACGCTGTACAAAAATGACGTGGATTACGTCATCAAAAACGGCGAAGTCATCATCGTCGACGAATTTACCGGGCGGCAGATGCCCGGACGCCGCTGGTCAGACGGGTTGCACCAGGCCGTGGAAGCCAAGGAAGGCGTAAAGATCGAGCGCGAGAACCAGACGCTCGCCACCATCACCTTTCAGAATTATTTTCGCATGTACAAAAAACTCGCCGGCATGACCGGGACCGCGGAAACGGAAGCTGCGGAATTCAGCAAGATTTATGACCTCGATGTCGTGGTAATTCCCACCAACCGCAATTTGATTCGCAAAGAATATCCCGACATCGTTTACCGCACGGAAAAAGAAAAATTCACGGCCGTGGTAAACGGCATCATGCAGGAAGACGATTCCTTCGCGAACGGCATTCGGCATTATCACGAACGCGGGCAACCTGTACTCGTCGGCACAATTTCCATCGAAAAGTCCGAGACCATTGCCGCGTTGCTGAAAGTGGCAAAAATTCCTCACGAAGTTTTGAACGCCAAGCAACACGAGCGCGAATCTCGCATCGTGGCTCAGGCCGGGCGCAAGGGCGCGGTAACGGTGGCCACCAACATGGCCGGCCGCGGCACCGACATTCTGCTCGGCGGAAATCCCGAGCAGATGACCCGCGATTATTTCCTAAAAACAAGATGGCCATGCCATACGCCTCGGCTCCCGCGGTAATGCCGCTGTCGATGGAGCAGCCGACGGCACGCGGCCCATCGCGCCCATGGTGTTGTTCCAGCACGAAGGCAAAATTTTTCAGGTCCCCGCCGACCAGTGGAAACCGTTTACGATCAGTTCGCGGAGCAGTGCAAATCGGAGCACGACGAAGTGGTGGCGCTCGGCGGCTTGCACATTCTTGGCACTGAGCGCCACGAAGCCCGGCGCATCGACAATCAGCTGCGTGGCCGCGCCGGACGCCAGGGCGATCCAGGCTCGTCGCGCTTTTTCCTTTCGCTGGAAGACGATTTGATGCGCATTTTCGGCGGCGAACGCGTGAAGGCGCTGATGTTCCGCCTCGGCATGACCGAAGGGGTGCCCATTGAATCCGGCCTTATTTCGCGGCGCATTGAGAACGCGCAGAAATCCGTGGAAGCGCAAAACTTCGATGCCCGCAAACATTTGCTGGAATACGACGATGTAATGAACAAGCAGCGCGAAACCATTTACGGGATTCGTCGCTCGGCACTGGAAGGCAAAGATCAGCGCGATTACGTTCTAGGCATCGCGGAAGATGTGGCTCGCGAACTGGTAAATACGTTTTGCCCGCGCGAACAGCATCCCGACCAATGGAATACCACGCAATTTCTGGCGGAAATGAATGCCCAGTTTGGCATCGACGCAAAGGCGGCGGGCGCCGATCCCGCCACGCTGACCCACGACGAGCTTTCTGACGCCGCGGCGGAGGCGGTCAGCACCCGTACGCGGAAAAGGAAACGCAATTGGCGCCGACCTGATGCGCTGGCTGGAGCGCCGCATCATTCTCGACGTGGTGGACTCGCAGTGGAAAGACCACCTGCTTTCGCTCGACATTTGAAAGAGGGCATCGGGCTGCGCGGATACGGCCAGAAAGATCCGCTGGTCGAGTTCAAAAAAGAAGCATTCACCATTTTCGAAGACATGATGGCGCGGATCGATAACGAAACGGTGCGCTATTT
>CAVPKZ010000155.1:0-6466 GCA_963705755.1 uncultured Acidobacteriota bacterium
CGGGGTGCAGCTTCCAGCTGAGTTGCAGGAATTTTTGTTCCAGGCCGTCCAGGTCTACCCACAATTTGTGGGGGAGGTCAAAATACGTGAAGTAGTCGGCGTCGAGAGGGAGTGGTTGGATTTTCGAATAGGCGGGGCAGATGGCAGTGGAGTTCGTTGGAGCGCTACAGCTCCAGCAGGTGGTGGCGGAAACGGGGGCTGATTTGGGTGCGCTCATTGTTGATGAAATTCTGGAATCGATATTTAACGGCGGATTTCCCTGCCGCGAGAACAAATTCCCACAGCGCGAAACAAATCCTCAGCCGCTTGAAACTAAAATCCCCCACCCTGAAAACCGAGGGTGGGGCACCCTCCGCGTTTTAGTGAGTCGCGTGCGGAGCGAGCGCGATGTCTCAACGGTCTTCAGCGAAGTAACCCTGCCTATAACTCAACGCGCGGTCGAACTTCTAAAAAACAAGTTACGCGGTAAAGGAGCTGCCGCAACCGCAGTTTCGCGCTGCGTTGGGATTCTGAAAAACAAACCCTTGGCGCATCAGCGTTTCTTCGTATTCGAGCGTGGTGCCGCTAAGATACAGAAAGCTCTCTCGGGATCGACAACAAGCGCGCGCCATGTTCTTCAAAAACCTTGTCGCGATCGCGTGCCTTAGTGTCGAGGCGCATGGCATAAGACAAACCGGAGCAGCCGCCACCTTGCACGCCCACGCGCAAACCACCTTGCTCGGGCGATACGCCGTCATTCTCAAGGAGCGCGCGGATTTTGTGAGCGGCACGCTCGGTTAGAGCGATTTTGGCGGTTGTGGGCGTAGCTACCTCTGTGGCCATGACAAATCCCTTTTAGTGGTTACGAATTTTTGGCCGGCCAATTCGCTCGGTCGAATATGGAACACAGTTCTTGCCGACTGCGGCAGTCTCATCAGCACCCACCTGCCACGGCAGGTAAACCCTTTGCCAAAACCGCAAAGGGTACCACCCAGAGTTCCTCTTAGTGGGCGACTTTTGCTACGGCCGCTACTTCGATGCCGTGCTTCTTTTTCCAATCGCCGATAGCCGCCTTGATAGCGTCTTCCGCGAGGACGGAGCAGTGAATCTTAACCGGCGGGAGCGCGAGCTCACGCACGATGTCCGGGTTCTTGATCGAAAGCGCTTCTTCGACGGTCTTGCCCTTGACCCATTCAGTGGCCAATGAAGAGCTGGCGATTGCCGAACCGCAGCCGAAGGTCTTGAACTTGGCTTCTTCAATGACCTGCGTGTCCGGATTGATTTTCATCTGCAACTTCATGACGTCGCCGCACTCGGGCGCGCCTACCAGGCCGGTACCCACGTTGGGGTCTTCCTTCGGCAAGCTGCCTACGTTGCGGGGGTTGTTGTAGTGCTCGACTACTTTTTCGCTATAAGCCATTAGCCATTGCTCCTTGCCAGATTCACTAGATTTCCGAAGCCGGCGCTCTTCACTGCTTTTTCCGAGAGCTGACACGTTCGGCACAGATGCCGAGCGCCCCGCGGTAAGCTGTCGCAGCGCGTCCTTGATAAATTCAGCGCCGACTCCCAGCAATTTCAAGAAAGCGCGAACCTGCTGCAGCTCGTGGAACGAACGTTCGCCCGCGGCTGGAGCGTCTTCGCCTTCGCCGCCATAAGGCACGAAAGTTACGCGAAAGGCCGCGCCTGTACCGCCGATTGACCGATGAATTCTAATTGTTCCTTCGTTCGCCATTGTTGACCCTTTCAGCTTTTAGGCTGTTTGCCAGTTCATTTTAGAGATGTCGATACCTTCCTTGGCCATTTCGTACAGCGGGGAGAGTTCACGCAGTTTGGTGACGACCTGCACCATCTTGTCGATGACGTAGTCGACTTCCTCCTGGGTATTGAAACGGCCGAGGCCGAAGCGGATCGACGTATGGGCTAGGTCTTCGCCGACCCCTAAAGCTTTGAGTACATAGCTGGGTTCGAGGGTTGCCGATGTACATGCTGAACCACTCGAAACTGCGATGTCGTTGATGCCCATAAGTAGCGATTCGCCCTCAACATAGGCAAAGCTCATATTGAGGTTGTTGGGCAGGCGATGTTCCATGGAGCCATTGATGAATACTTCGTCCAGCTTCGCTTCCAGGCCGGCCTGAGCCGGTCACGCAGCGCGCGCATGCGTACCGACTCATCTGCCATTTCCTGATGAGCAAATTTCGCAAGCTTTGCCCAGCCCCACGATGCCCGGAATATTTAGTGTCCCGGAACGCATGCCGCGTTCGTGGCCGCCGCCGTCGATCGTGGCGAAGCTGAACGCGAGGGTTACGACTACGAACATACAGAGCGCCGACGCCCTTGGGTCCGTAAATCTTGTGGCCGCTGATGGCCAGAAGGTCGATGTTGTCCTTCTGGACGTCGACGGGAATTTTCCAACGGCTTGGACGCCGTCAACCGCGAAGAAGATACCGTGTTCCTTAGCGATCTTGCCGATTTCCGCAATGGGGTTGATCGACGCCAATTTCGTTATTGGCGTACATGATAGTGATCAGGATCGTCTTTCGGCGTAATAGCTTTGCGCACATCTTCGGGATCGACGCGGCCATCTTTTTGCACCGGCAGATAGGTACTTCGTAGCCGTATTTTTCGAGGCGCTTGCAGGTGTCCAGGACGGCTTTGTGCTCGATGGCCTGGGTGATGATGTGGTTGCCCTTTTCGCGGTACATCTCGGCGATGCCCTTGATCATGAGGTTGTCGGATTCCGTGGCGCCGCTGGTAAAAATGATTTCTTTCGGCGTGGCGTTGATGAGCGAGGCAATTTGCTGGCGCGCAGTTTCCACCGCTTCTTCGCCGGCCCAGCCAAACGAGTGGTTGCGGCTTGCGGCGTTGCCAAATTTCTGCGTGAAATAAGGCAACATTGCTTCAAGGACGCGAGGGTCGACCGGGGTGGTCGCGTGATTGTCCATGTAAATTGGTAAATTCACGGCCATAATTCTGTTCTCCTAGGTTTGCAATTCCACGAGCACGTGTTCGGTTGCTCTTCGCTCATGTGAGAAATCGTGACGGTGCTGAGCACACTCAAAATGCTTTCATTGACGCGGCGCAAAGGTTCGCGAACTGAGCACTTGTCGGCTGGCGCCGCAATTGCCGTGACTCGTGACGCATGAAGTGATCAATACCGGGCCATCGATGGCTGAAATAACTTCCAGCGCGGTAATTTGCGAAGGCTCCTTGCTAACTGGTAGCCGCCACTGGCGCCATGTTTTGCGGATACGATGCGCTCGACGCGCCAGCTTCTGAAGGACTTTGGCCATGAGCATCGTTGAGATGCCATACTCTTCGGCTATTTCGGTGGCGCTATACGCGTGCCGGTCGCGGTGCATTGCCAGATGCTTTACCGCGATCAACCCGTAGTCCGCCTTTTTGGACAGCTTAAACATATGATTAGGTTGAAAGCGACTTGAAGCTATAGGATATAAGACTAATTCGGTCCACGTAAGCCCCATATCCGACCATTCGGTCGCAAATGAAGTGTAGTAGCTGGATAGGGGAATGTCAACCCTGCAAATTCCATCTCATCCAGACAAGTACGGTGTTTTCTGCTACTTTTCGGATTAGCCGGGCTCGAGAAAAGAGTCTTCCACTAGTGTCAAAAGTAATCTTCAAACCGCCTGATAACACTGCGCGGCACACCTACGGCGGTGCCCGAGAAGAGGCTGGCAAAGTTGATGACATTAACGCGGTTGGTCAGGTTCGAAACCTGGATTTGCATCGGACCGAACGCAGCTCCTTGCGATATATCTGCGTGCCGACGGCGGCGTCGAGAGACAAATTCGGAGCGTACGCGCCAAGTCAAATTAAGGATGAGAATGCCGCTCCGTACTGGGCCAGCAGAAAACTCGGATTTCGGAATCGCTCAGAGTCGGCCGGAAGCCACTACCATATTGGTCGCTCGGCGCCAGCCAAATCTGTGTTCCGCCTGAAATCTATGCGCGCCCGCGTAGGTGTTGCGCTGATCCTGAGAGACCGCAAACGGGCTCGTATTCGGTAAGCGCTCCAGCGGCGTCACTGCCCAAAAACAAACCACCGGTGATTGGTCCGTTACCAATGCCAGACTGTTCGAATAGCTGAGGTAGCCGGAAAACCGCCCCCATTCGGGAATTCCGGCGCGCAACTCTTCGCCGAAAATTCGCGCGTGAGAAAAGGCGATGGGAAAGCTGACGCCGGTATCCAGCAAAGTGTCATCATCGGGATAATTGTGAAAATCGCGGCGAAAAATATTGGCTTCAATGCGTAGTTTACCGAAGACAGACTTGGTACACCCACCTCGTAGTAGTTGGCTCGCGCGGGACGAACAGGCAGCCGTAAACGAGCGAATCAAGGGAATTCAACTGAGGAGAACTGGCTAGCAGTAGATTTTCCATCGCGGGCGTCTGGAATACGCGATCTAGGAAGCATGCAGTAACAGATTCAATGAGGGTACATAACGAGAGACACCGACGCGTGGCTCCAGGCCGATTGTGTACGACAAACGCGTAATGGTCGAATCGCAAGCCCGCTGAGATATTCCAATTGCGTAGATGAACTTCGTCCTGGAGTATGCGGAGGGTTCGATATCCCATTGCGGTCGGCGAATTGAAATTGCTGCTGAGTACCGGGTCGAATTGCGAAGGATCGGTAATGGTGTAGGCTAGCGTTTCGTGCACCGGAGTAAAAAAACTGTCGATGCCAGTTTTCCAGCTGTGACGGCCCTTATGACCGGATAAATCGGCACGCGCGTATCCTTCGCGGTAGCCACGCGATTGCGAAATGATGACCGGGGTGGATAACGGATTCGAAGTGAGATCGGCGCCGGCATCGCGTACGCTTCCGGACAAGCTAAGAAACAGATCGGGAGAGATAGTGTGTTGGAAGAAAACCTGGCCGCTGGTTTCCTGATTGACGATGTCCTGACGCTGGCCGGCCTGCTGTTGGACTAATTCATTTGGCACCTGGAAACGACGGCGTTGTGAATGACGGTGAAGCGCAGGTGGTCACGCCGGAAAAATCCCGCTCGTACGAAGCTGAGAAGCCACCGGCGTTTCCGCGGTTGGTGAAATTTTGGACACCGGCGGGTCGAGATAGCGATCGGTATGAAAACCGTTGCCGCTAAACGAGAAATGGTTTTGGCCGAAGGCGTAGGAGACGTCTGCGGAGCTGCTAAGGCTGGAAAAACTGCCGCCATTTATGTCGAATTGACCATGGAGGCCGTCGGGCACATCTTTCACGGTGGTGACTTCTACAACTCCGCCAAGCTTGCGGCCATATTCGGCGGGAAACGTGGCGGTCAGCACGCGCATGGATTCCACGTCGTCGGCGTCGAACTCCGGCGCAAAGGCGGGAGAGCGATTCTGAGTGAGCGGCAATCCATCGAAAATATATTGCACATCGTATTCCGACCCGCGGGGATGAAGAACGCCATTGGCTTCATAGAGCCAGCCAGGTTGTTGATTGACGAGTTCGCTAAGACTGCGGCCAGGCTGGGCGACCATTTCCTGATCGATGGTTTGTCTGCCGACGGAATAAATAGTGCCGGCGCGGCTGGATCGACGAGCGTCGCGGAATCGGTGACTTGAATTTGGGTGGCAACAGGGGCGACACCCAGAGTAACGGGGATGCGGAGAGGAACTTCGGAGCGGATGTCGACGAGTTTAGTCCAGGGGGCGAAGCCTTCGGCGTTGATGTTTAGACGATAGATTCCGAAAGGAAGATCCTGGGCGGTGTAACGTCCGTCCTGGGCGATCTTAAAGGTACGGTGTAGTTGATTTGCTTCGCTGTGCAACTCCGCTTCGGCGCCAACGTTGGGTCGGCTGAACTGGTGAATTTCGATGCGCAATTCACCACGGACGCGTTGGGCGTGAAGGGGCCTCGCGGCAAAACAGAGAACTGCCAGCGAAACGAAAACCAGGTAATGGAGTAGTGCGCGCATCTTTATTGTTGGTGGTAGATAGGATTCGAGCTTTCTCGAAGCCTTCGGGTTGCCAAGTAGGCTTCAGGAAGCCAAATCGTCCAGCCGGGCGATTGATTTTCTCCGCAACTAACTTCGACAGCTTTTTTACGTTAGCACGAAGGGCACCGCAGCTATCGGAGTCAGGGGACACGCGGCAACTAAAGAGCAACAATTAAAGCGCGAGGCCGTTTGCTAACATTTGACCTATGGGACTCGTTCGCGCCTAGGAACGGTTGGGGATAATGCGTCCCCTGCTATGCACCATTGGCTTTACCGGGAAGACCCGGAGCAGTTTTTCGACTTGCTGCGCGGCGCCGAAGTCCAAAGCGTAATTGATGTACGGCAGAATCGCACCGGCAGCTTTCCGCATACGCCAACACCCCGACCTGGAGTTTTTCCTACGGCAGATGGGAAGATGGGCTACAGGCACGAGCCGCTGTGGCGCCATCGCCGGAGTTGCGGGAAGCTTATCGGGAAAATAAAGACTGGGCTGTTTACGAGCACGGCTCCTTAAAATTA
>CAVPKZ010000156.1:0-16558 GCA_963705755.1 uncultured Acidobacteriota bacterium
GTGAAGGTGCGAAGTACATAAAAACGAGGGGGCCGGCCCTCTCACCCTCAGATACGGGACTTCCCTTCCGCGACCGTTCTCCATTATATTCCTTATTTTCGTACACCGAAGCCGATGTCCAACGCGCTGAGGACTAGGCTAAGTGGCAAATACGAAGGCGTTATGCATCTTTACGAACCTGCTGGGAACAAGGCGATGACGTCTCGATTCGTCACCACACTGGATGGTTGACTGAATTCGAACTGACGTATGTTTACCTCGACGTTGCAGATTACAATAATTTTCCGGCGCCCTGGTGGTCGCGACCAATCCATGGCACGCGGAATTTATTGCCCGCCAGAAGGCGCGTCCACTGATAGATCGGTCGTTCGACTTGCTACTTGTTCATGGCTGGGAAATGGTCGTTGCTTTTCGGGCAGACCTAGCGCGCCGATTGCCCGCGGCGGCCATGATGGATTCAGTCCCGGCAACCATTAACACCCAACTTCAGCAACGGGGTTTCCTAGGCTGGAACTCGGCGGCTAGCCTATGAGCTGCATCACCGTTCTTTCGCAAACGCCGCGCGCGAGTTTGATTTCTTTCTTCCTAAGGGATCGGACTGCGCGGACTCACTGCTTCGAGATTACAAAGTCCAAGGCGATCACTGTTATATAACACTTGCTCCCCAGGATCTGAAGCATTGGACACCTGGCCGAAAGGACACTTCCTCTCCTATCCGGCTGTTGTTCGTGGGGAACGACTTTGCAAGAAAAGGCGGTGATTTTCTCTTACGTCTCTATGCCAATCATTTGTCTACCAAGTACAGTTTGACCATCGCATCGAACGATCCGGTGCGAGAGAGGACAATACTTCCACCAGGTGTTCGATGGCTTTCTGGCAGGACTCGGGACCAACTCCTCAGGTATATCGCAGCAGTGATATCTTCGTATTTCCAACGCAACAGGACTTCGTACCTCAAGTGCTGGGGAGGCGTTGCAGCGGGCCTGCCTTGTCTAGTCACTGATATCGAGGGCACCCGAGACCTCGTCCACAATGGCGAGAATGGATTTTTGATTCCACGCGACGCTCCAGAGGAGGTTTGGGTGGCGCAATTGGATTCCCTAATCACCAACCCAACCCAAATCACCCGGATGTCGGCATGCACCAAGATTTGCAGAACAAAAACTTGGGCATGTACCGTTTTGACCGCTTGGTTGCTGAGGTCATCGCGCGCCTACGCGACAGCCCGAAAAACCACAAGCGCGCTAAATGGGCTGATGGCTATGCTCTAAAGTGAGTTCAGGTATTGCTGTCGGCGGACAGGAATTCTGCGCTTCACCACGGACCACATTGCGATCGCCAAGGCGGAAATGACTAGTATCTCGTAACGATATCCGAAGTTCACGAAGAGGATAGCTGTGCTGTAAACAAACAGGGCAATTCTCAAGCAAAACGCAGCGGTTCTGATCTCCTGGGACGGGCCCGTTTGCCTTTTTTCGAATTTTCGTCAAAAGCCCGAATGTCGACATTACCGCGCCAAGATAAAATACCAAGGCGGGGATACCACACTCGCTGGAAATCTCGGTATATGAATTGTGAGCGTTGCGCCATCGCCCGTGGCGTCCCGGCTCAGTAGTATGCTTACCAAGATAGTTTATGAACTGACTCGGACCCACGCCAAAAATGGGATGTTCCAGCGAATAGATGACGCTTTGCTTGAGGAGATATTGACGCTCATCGCTGGACTCGAGGGCTTTGTCGTTCGCGCCGGCGACCTGGAAAACGGACAGGAGGCGTTGCCACGTGTAAGCAGGCAGAACAATGGTCAAGAGGATCACCGCTACCGCCCCAAATACCCCCACTGCAATCTTTTCGCGAGCGGATCCACGAATGAAAACGAACACGGCGGTTAGCAACAGAGCCACAACCGCGCCTCGGGCCGCGGTTTGAAGATTTGGAATATCCCGAAACCCATAGCCATTATTAACAAGATCCTCAAGAGGAGCGCGGTTTTAGGCCTGAGCGCGAAGAAAAAGCAGGAATGGAATAACAGTCAGTAAGTGCGCAGCCAGATCATCCGAGTTGCCAATTGTTCCGGCCACCGGGAGATCGAGGCGAGGCCCGCTAGTTTGGGAAGTAATACGCGGTAGCCATATTGAAGACCGCAGCGGCAGCTAGAACGCAAAAGACTTGTCTGCAATTGGTCCAGTTCCGTGTAAGGCCCGCAATCGTCACCAAGAGTACGAAATTCGTCTTCTAAGATAGCCGGCGACGTGCAGGAATGAATCGCCTCTCCAGCTACTGAAGGGGACGGCTAGGATAATCCATAATGCAAACAACAACCAAAACTGAGCAGTTTTTTGCCGAAAGACGGTCAACGCTACCAGAGACAATAACCGCGATATCGCTACCGGGCCAACCAGGTAAGGCAAATACTGTGTTTACCCCAGTAACTGACCCAATTATTTCAGGGAGCGCGGTGAAGCGGAGAAAAACCAGTCCGAGCGTGCATATGAATCCGATGGACTCAATGCCCGTTCGGAAAGTCCTGGGCCCCAGGCTGGAAGCCAGGCTCGTCGCCTCGCTCATGTGTTGCGCCAACTAAGCAACAGCCAGGCCCTCCGATGACCATTAGAATATCGCCAATTTACCATGCAGATCTTCGCCGCAGCAATTGTTCGTAAATGTCAGCCATGCGTCGGGCGATCATCTGAATGTTTAGTTCTACCCTGACAAAATCCGCGGCGCGACTTGCGAGATTACGTCGGAGTTCAACATTAGTAATAAGTAACTTGAGTTTTTCCGCGAGATCGACGGGATCCCCTGATCGAAATAAGAGGCCTCGTTCATCGTTGCCAAGCAACTCGGAAGACCTCCCGACTTGAGAGCCGACCGGACAACAGCCGCAAGCCATGGCTTCCAAGATTGAGCTTGAAAAGGCCTCCGAGTTTGATGAGGAAACAAAGATATCAAAAGTATGGGAGAAACTGCTGGACCAGCCGCGTAGCCGGTACAAATTCGCAATCTTCCTGGATTCCCAGACGTCTGGCGTTGGCCTGCAATGCTGGAAGTTCTGCGCCGCTTCCAACGATCAACAACTTCATCCCAGGCTTTAAATGGCGAACGCGAGCGAGCCCCTCCTGCAACAGATCCAGAGCCTTTTCAGGACGGAGTGCACAAATTGTCCCGACTAAAACGAAGCGTTTTTGAGCGACCGGGGTACTGGTCGGTTGCAGGATGAAACTCGGCCGTATCGACGCCGCTATAACATAGCTCAACTCGTTCCTTGGCAACGTGTTCGCCGTCAACCATGTGGCGGTGCATAGCTTCGCAATTGACGACTATGGTGTCCACGATTTTGTCTGTCCATCGAACTTGGCGGTGGCTGCGATCGTCGAGTAAGTCGCGATTGCCCAACGTGCTGGACAGGATGGCAGGTACCCCGAATGCCCTAGCGAGCGGCGCTACGAATACAACACTTGAGTCGTAAGAGTGCACAAGTCGAATCCTGTTGGCTCGAATATATCTGCCCAAGCGCATCGCTGCTAATAGCGTTGTCGGCGACTTCAGTGAAGAAACCGCCAAATGAAGAATCGGGACCCCAGCACGACGGAGTTCATCCACTCTTATGCCGTCGGTACGGTAGGTCGCCACATGCGCCTTAAATCGCGACCGGTCAAGCCCCGTAGCAATCTGAGTAACTATCCGTTGAATACCACCAATGTCCAACTCTCGCACCGTCAGTAAAATCGGGACCGGTTCTGCGTTAGCCATTACGTGCTCTTGCGTCTCGACGAGGACGAGCCGACTAATAGCTGTTGAAAACAATCTAACCTCACTTTGATCGCTATTCACTAAGTACATCACGTAACTGGTTGGAGTATTTCTTCGTACAATTGCAAGTACCTTCGCGCCATTGTGTCGTGTGAATGGCTTTGACAAACCAAGGCCTCACCCGAAACTGCCAGCCGCGACCGAAGGGAAGAATTGTTTAACAATCTTGAGATAGATTGCGTTAAAGCCCGCACATCCCTTGGCGGGACGAGGAGGCCTGTCTTTTCCGGAATAATCAGTCGCGGCACTGCACCCACTGCCGTGGCAACGACAGGTCTTTTCGAAGCAAGTGCTTCCAGGATAGCCATTGGCATCCCTTCGTCAACCGACGCTAGGACGAACACATCCATGGAAGCGTACGCCCCGGGCATATCTGTGCAGTGCCCCACAAATATTACGTTCTGTCGAATACCCAGTTCTTCTGCAATTTTTCCCAGTTTAGCGCGATCTGGTCCGGCACCGACCACAGCGAATAGTGTGTTGGGAAAATCTAACAAGACTTCGCGTGCAGATTGTAGAAAGTATTCTAGGCCCTTCTGAGCAACCAATCGGCCTACCGTGCCTACCACCAGCCTTTCCCCTTTGTTGAACTTTTCTGCGAGCGTTGGCTGTGCCCGCGAAAAAAGCTGAAAATCTATTCCATTGTCGATGACGCGGATTTTGGTATTGTCAATGCCAGCCTGTCTCAAGGATTTCGCTATTGCATCTGAGACGGCGACAACAGCATTAAATCGACGCAGGAATAAAGAATCTAGAAACTCATAGAAGCGCACCGCGGTTGATTGACGAGTCCAAAGATGGCAGGTCGAAACAATGGGTAGTCCCAGCGTTCTTGAAGCCAAGTAGCCGTAGATATCCGCTTTGTATCCATGAGTATGAACGATATCTACTTCTAGAGACCGTAATCGATCTCGAATTGCTTCAGCGGTCTGCGAATCCCACCGCCCACGGCATAGTACCTGCTGAACGTTCAAGCCGCGTCGCTCTGCTTGGCGAGTGAGTTCCTCATTTTGTTGTCGCGCGTTTTGAAAAACACCTATTATGCTTCGGCAATTATGACGTTCCAGAGACTCTGCCAGTGCAACGATCACGTTTTCTGCGCCGTAGTAACCGCCACTACTGATCAACTGAAGTACATTCATGCTCCTAGTACTCGCTTTTCGAACCATTGTAAAGTCGGCTTACAGACCTCAATCGGTAGGGACGTGCAGCTTGACTTGACGGTATACCGGCGACAGGAAGGAGCGGATGACGTGTCGCTTCCACCGATCTCGGGATTGAAAGCCTCCGAGCAACTATCGGAACGCAAAGCTGGGCACGCTTTTAGAAAACCCCCCTTAAAGGTTCGGCGCCGGCACTCCTGTGAGCATTTCATGGATCTTATACAACCGCTTTCCTATGATTGACCAGTCATAGACCTTCCTAACGAGTTCCCGCGAAGCGTGCGAAAGTCGCGTTCGAGTGTCAGCGGAACAGGCGATACGGTCAACTGCGGCCGCGATCTCTGCGGCACTGTCTGCTAGCAATAAGTGGACGTCGTGAACCACGTCAATCCCTTCGGCTCCAAGTCGTGTCGACACAATCGGCACTCCGGCTGCCATCGCTTCTAATATCTTCAGCCGTGTGCCACTGCCTGAGCGAAGTGGTACGACCACCGCCGTGGCTCGAGCATAGAAAGCACGGACATCTTCGACGGTGCCGGTTACTTGTATGCGATCAGACGCCAATGCGCGAACTTCGGGAGTTGGGTCACGCCCAACGATCACGAGTTGTAGGTCAGGATAAGTCCGAGCGATCTCAGGCCAAGCTGTTTTCGAAAACCAAATCATGGCGTCGATGTTAGCGTGATAATCCATCGAACCGACAAAAAGAATCGTTCGATGAAAGTCATGTTTGATCGACTCACGGTAAATTTTGGCGATATGCTTTTCGGAATAATAATCGATGTCTACGCCGTTCGGTACAGTTTGGATATTCGCGCTCGGGTATCTCGCAAGCAGGTTTCGCTGCTCACGATCGCTGGGTACAGTGTGCGTGCAACATTCCTCAAGGAGCCTGCCTTCGGCGAGTTCGAGCAGTTTCGCAGTGCGTTTGGCAACAATCCTTTTGGCCCAACTCTTGATGTTTTCTGAATAACGCCACATCAATTCAGATTCTATATTGTGCCAATCGACGACAATCGCTGTATGTTTTAGCGCTTCCCGGATGATGGGCAAGTACATCATTAAATGGACGCCCTCCACCTGCACCGTGTCAAACGCGCGGGACCGTAAGAGATCCGATAACTGCGAAGCCGCTTGTGACGACCAATAATTCAACACTGTTAATGGCGTAGCGCTCGCTAAACCACGTAAAATCTTGAAAGGAGTATAGGTTCGGCCTTTCGACAGGGTTATGACACTGCCGATATTTGAATAGTTCGAAGGTGTGCCTTCGTGTTGTTCCACGCCTCGGCGCATTTCGATAAATGTGACTTCGGTGTGCGCGGCCAGCTGTATAGCCAAGTGATAATCTCGAAGCCGCCCGCCACTCGTGACCGGCCAGATTGGATGGGCCGCGAAATACAGAATACTCATTACAGTCTCATGGTGAGATGTCCTGCTAGAACGTGTCGCTGTGGCACAGACGCTAAAAAAAGACTAGCACTTGGAAGTTGCAGGTGCCACCAAAAGCTTTACCAATTCTCAGTTAACGCGGTTCCATCGAACTTCTTGTTGTCTCGTCAGGCAACGGAACATTCCAACCAGAAAGGCGAGATTCATGGCCAGCAGGAAAAAAGGGAGCAGAACAAACTGTAGATTTTGCGCGCGTCCGCGCAACACATATCCAATCCAGGCCGAGATGTAGAAGAACAGCTGCAGAAGACCAAAGGCGGCGTAAGCGGGTTGACGGAATAAAGCGGCGTTGCTGATCAATAATGTGCACAAGACTAACGGCAGAATCCACCTCAGCAGCTTGTGGGAAACAAATGCGAACCGGCCGAATCCCCCCATCGGGACTCGCAGCAGATGCATTAGCGAGGTGAAACTGCCAGTTGCCAGGCGGACCCTGCGAGTGAATTCACCCTCAATACCTTCGGGAGCGTAATCGGTCGCAATTGCCTCAGGGTCATACACTACGCGGTATCCTCCACGGCGCGCGTTCATGGGAATGACGAAGTCGTCCAGGATAGTTTTTGAGTCGAGCGGAATGTAGGCCTTGCGCCGCAGCGCGTAGACCGCGCCGCTCGCAGTTAACGTCGCACCAAGGCGCCCCTCCATCAGCCTAATCATGGACTCATACTTCCAATAGATGCCCTCCGTCTGTTGCGATTCCGAACTCGCATGGAATCGTAGAGCCCCGCAAACGACTCCTACGCTAGGGTCCGTGAAATGTCGCACTAGATTCCGGACGGCGTCAGGAGCAAAGAGAGTACTAGCGTCTGAGAACACCAAAATCTCGTGGCGGGCCCGCAGGGCGGCTTGATTCAGAGCAGTTGCCTTGCCCGCTCTATGAGGAAGCAAAATGACTTCGATGTTCGGGTCAGGGATGTTCTTAAGAATTTCGTTTGTATCGTCCGTGGACCCATCGGAAACAACCAAGATTTGCATTTTCTCCCGCGGGTAATCCATTACACGAAGATTCTTGATTTTCTCAAGCAGATGAGCTTCTTCGTTGTACGCCGGAATGAGAAACGAAATTTCCACAGCGTCATCACTCAACGGAGCAACCCGACGGTCTCGGCGACCAGCCAGGTAACGCCAATCACGCCACAGTTGCAGAAGTGAGTACAGAAAGAAGAGAAATACTGGGTATATGAAATATGTGTAGGTGATGAGGCCGAGGGAAAGCCAAAAGATCACCTCATTTGCCCGGATGAAAGAGCTCATTGCCCCCCTCTTCCAAGCAGCAATATCTTCATCGTTTGAAACAGTATTAGCAGGTCGAGCCCGACGGAAATATTCTTGATATAAAAAAGGTCGTACGCCAGTTTGTCTTTGTTGTCTTCCAGGGTGACGTTGTAGCCGCGGTTGACCTGCGCCCAACCCGTGGCCCCGGGCTTAACGGCCCACCGCTGACTATAGAAGGGGATCGATTCGGCACATTCTTTCTCTTGATTAGGGACGAACGGACGAGGCCCCACAAAATGCATATCGCCGCGCAGGATATTGAGCAGTTGCGGCAACTCATCCATCCGGGTGCGCCGCAGGAAGGTCCCAAAGCGTGTGAACCGGCTATCCTTTTTCTCCGCGGGCCGATGGTTATCGTCCTGATCCGCACCGTGAATCATGGTCCGGAACTTGAAGAGAGTAAACGGCTCGCCATTCTGACCCACTCGCTTTTGCCGGAAAATAACCGGTCCGGCAGAGTCTAAGCGAATTGCTAGTGCGATCAGCGCCATCAGTGGAAGGGCAAGAATTAGGCCGACTGTAGACCAAATAACCGAGGAAACGCGCTTGTATACTAAGAGCCAGCGTGAAACTTCAAATCCTGGAGAAAACAGCAGCCAACTGAGATGGAGAGATTCGATCGGGAGCTTACCGGTCACGGCCTCGTACATCTGCGCGCCGTCTTGGATTCGAACTCCCCGACTTTTCAGCTGCAGTAAAGCTTTTATGGGCAAGACTCCTCTGCGTTCGTTCATGGCCACGACGATACGTTCGGCCCTGTAGGTATCGACTAAATGCAGAAATTGAGCATTCGACTTAACTTCTGCAACAGAGTCCTCAGGTTCAAACGCTTGGGTTTCTCCGCTCATCTGGCCCACTACGCGGATGCCTAGCTCTGGGCGAGCACCTAATTCAGCCGCGAGCGATTCGGCCAACGGCCCCATCCCAAAAATCAACACACGTTCCGCGAATTGAGCCTGACTGTTAACGACCGAAAACAGCCGACGCCAGAGCCACAAGAACACCGCGACGAAGCACAAACCTATCGCAAAAATTCCTCGGCCGATTTGCAGCGGGGGATAAGCGTAGTAAATGACTGCCAGCAAAATGCAGACCACGCCCAATACTTGAATTAGGCGCGTAAGAACCTCGCGCTTATTGCTTAAGATTAAGCTGTCATAAAGATCAAAATAGTACATACAGCCAATAAAAATGGCGGAAACCACGAAAATCTTGAAGCCCCCTTGCTCGTAGTTCAGCATCAAGGAAGCGTCGGTCAGGCCCAGTCGGGTTACTGAGGCAATCACAAAGGCAAGCGCCACCAGGCACGCTTCTGAAATTCCCAGGAAGAGCGTGCGCCTCGGAAAATAGACGTTGAGAAGACGGATCACCGTGCAGCCTTGGATTTCTCTTTTTCCGCGCGATTTTTTTCTTTTTTGCGCCGTAGTATTGGTCTGAGTAATTTACCCGGTCAAATTCGGAGGCTTCGTTTAGCACTACCCCGAGCCACTTTGGATTATCGAGTCCGCTTACGCCGACTTTTAGGGCTTTAATCGGGGCTACGCCTTCGCGGACGACCAGCAGGGTTCCGTCCACCAGCCTTGACCACAGATTGACGTCAACGATAGGGGACATCGGAGTTGAATCGACTATCACCCAGTCAAAAAAGCCTGATATATGCACAAAGGCTTCTGCGAACCGGGAAGATTGCAAAACCTGGGATGGCTGATCGTAGGAAGATCCCGCGCTTAAAAACGACATTGGAACATTTTCCAAATTATAAATGTACTGAGCAATTTCGGTGTCTTCCTGGCCCTTCTGCCACCACTGATTGATGCCCTGTAGATTGGTCAAGCCCAACAAGTCACCGAGGCTCGGACGGTGCAAGTCGCCTTCCACCAAAAGCACCTTATACCCGAAATGTTTCACCAGTGTGACGGCCAGGTTTGCGGCCACGAGGCTTTTACCTTCGTTGATTATGGCACTGGTGATCTGGATGGTGCGCAGTTCGGATTTCTGGCGGAGGTTCTCAAGGCGCGCCACCAGAGCGCGAAACTTCTCGGCGCCCAGACTCGTGGGATCTGTAAGCGCCACTAAACGGGACGTGTCACTAACTCTAATTTGCGCACCGGGTCCGGATGTCAATTCTCCAGAAGACTGGATAACTCTACTCAGCAGTTCCACCGGCTTGTCGGGGTCGACCGCCGCGGTTTCTGGCTTTCGTTTCTGATTCTCCATCCTTCGGAGAGTGTCATAGAGACGGCTCATTCAGATTTCACTCCCCGATAATTTACGTCGCCGGGTCCTTCCGAAAATGGCTGAGGGACGAAATTCAAACGAAGATCGGCGGCAGCCTCGAGCACAATGTCCCAACTAATCTGATGCTGTTGATGCCAAAATCCCAGTAGCAGCGAATTCTCGCAAACCGCGTTGATCAATCGCGGTATACCTGCCGTAACCTGTTGAACCAAAGTGATCGTTTCTTCCGGGAAAATAGCCGTGGCACGCGAATTGGCGCCCGCTAATTTTAACCTTTGATGAATGTAGCCCTTAGTTTCTATTGAGTCCAGCGGCCTCAAACTGCAGCGCAGACCGACTCTCTGTTTCAACTGCCGAAGTTCCGGTGAATCCAACTTGCGTTCGAACTCGGGTTGGCCCAGCAGAACAATCTGGAGAAGTTTGTGTTCGGTAGTCTCCAAGTTGGTGAGTAACCGGATTTCTTCGAGGAGTTCCCAGTTGAGCAACTGCGCCTCATCCACAACCAGGGCGGTGGTCTTATCTTGGCTGGCACGCTTCACTAAATAACTATTCAGACGAGCCAGAGCTTCTCTTTTAGATAGCGTCGCGGATGTGGAAATTCCCAGATCATCGATGACCTGAGTCAGAAATTCGGGGACGGAAATAATGGGATTATATATGTACGCAAAAGCGACTTTATTTTGAGTGAGGGCGTCTAACAGGCAACGCACCAATAAGGTTTTCCCGGTGCCGACCTCGCCGGTAACCACCACAAATCCTTTTCGCCGCAGCACCCCATACGTCAAAGTGGCTAGCGCTTCCGCATGCCGTGACGTTGGATAAAAGAAAAATGGGTTCGGGCTAAGCTCAAAAGGATTACGAGTCAGACCGTAAAATTCTTTGTACATCGTTTTTTAGCTCTTGTAGAACGCGAAAAGAGTGCCAACCACAACCACGCTGACCATGAGCACCGCTGCGCCAAACTCCATGCGCCGAAAAAGAACGCGGGACCGGTCCTCTCCGGGCACGTCTAGATGCGGAATGCCGACCAATACCTTCAGAGGAATTACGTCTTCGAGATCTTTTTCATGGCGCACTCGAACATTGGTCATTTCAAGCAAGGCTGCTAATGCCGCTCCTACTGCCAGGCCCAAGGCCAAGCCGCCCAAGCTGATGAGCAAGTGATTGGGGGAAGAAGGTCTGGCGGGCAAACTTGGCGGATCAAGAATGCGAAACTGTTCGCCTTGTTGGCGCTGTTCCAGGCTGGTTGCCAACTGTGATTGATTCTGCTTTTGCAGCAAGGAATTGTAATTTGATTTGGATTCTTCGTACCCGCGGGAAATGTCGGACAACTCTTGCTCGGTTTCGGGAGTGAGATTCAGGCGCGCTTGATAGATCGCAATGTCCGACTCGATTTTCTGGGCGCGCTGCTTATAATTTTCAATCTCCAAACGGTTGGCCTTGAGTTGACTTTGCACCTGCATCATTGGCGAGGTTGCTCCGTGCTGCACGTTTGCAGCGGCCCCGGGGTCAACGTCAGTAACAGGCTTTTGTGGCTTTTCGGCAGCGGCTATCGCGGCGTCGGTGTCCTGCTTAAGTTTTTCCAGCTTAGCGACTCTGTCTTTCAATTTCACGACGTCCGGATGATCCTCGGTATATCGCAATCTTGCTTCCTGCAACTTTTCCCGCGCGTCGGTGAGATCTTTATTCAACATATCAGGAGAGGCGTCGGTGGTGTTTCCGTTGTCCAAGCTTGCTTGAACCGTTTGATATTCCTGCTGCAAGGACTCCAGATACAATTTCTGCTGGTTCGCGGCGTCTATAGCGTGCTGGGTGCTTTGCAATTGACTCTGCAAGCCGGACAAAATTTGCACATTCGATTCCATCTGGGTGGGCAAGTTGCCGAAGTGCTGCGCTTTGAATGCGCGAACTTTGGCTTCTTGCTCCTCCAGCTTTGATCTGGCCTCTCCCAACTGAGTTTGCAAAAAGCTTGTGGTGCTCTCGGAAAGTTGCTGTTGGGACTTTAAATTTTCATCAATGAAAAGGGATGTAAGTTCGCTGTTTACTTGCTGCGCCAGTTGGGGTGAGCCAGCGGAATATCGAATTTTGAAAGCCGTCAGTTGTCCGGGATGGCCGGGGGCCTCTACCAGCTCGATCTTAATGTCGTTGCGCATCTGCTCAATCGGATCCTCGGCCCTCGCAAACAACCCTTGCCGGCGCGTCTCATATAGATGGAAACGGTTGACAGTGGACTGCAGGCGGGTTCGGCTAAGAATCTGTTGGGTCATGCTCTGCAAACGGTCCTGGAGGTTTACGCTGACGTTAGGCACCACGTATTGTTCAGGTACCTTTTGCTGCTCTACGAGGATCAAGGCGTCGGACTGGTAGGTTGACTGCAACAGCCAACTTCCAGCCCAGGCAATCGCCCAGCAAAAGAAAGCGGGAAGTACTAATGAACCACCGCCGCCTCTTCGCCATGGCCCAGTATTCGTCCAGGCCGCGCGAAGGTTTTATCTCTTCTTCATCCAACATCGCGACTCCCGATTAGCACGGAAAAGACATGCAGAGACACAAAAGCGCAGATAGAACTGCGGGTGGAGTTATCCTTGCACAGCAGATTCCGTAAATCAAAGTTATTTATAAACTGCTAACTACCAGACATGGTACTTTAAATCAACGACTTACCCAAAAACAACCTAAAATTCTGCATTACGCTTGCCCACCCTTCCTAGGTGTGGGTCTAAAGAGGGCCATTTTTTGCAAATAGTGTGAAAAACATTGGCCGGTTTGAGCCTTAGGCAGCAACTTAGACGGAGGCTTCCAACGGTACTAACAGTTTTTTCGATGCAGGCGGGAATAACGTTTGACTTTCAAATTTCGTTGGAGTACCGTGCCAGCACTTATCGCCCCGCAAGGAGGCCTGATATGCAATTATACCGGCTTATTGTTTGTCTTGTTTTTCTTGCTATATTCGGAAGAGCCGCTTATTCCCAAGCTCCTATCGATCCAAAAGTGATAATAAACGGCGGCGGTGACCCGCTTACGTGCGTCGCCAACACCGATGTACCCAGTTCGGGCGGTTCGGATCCTACTTGTTACAGCGGTAAGAACAATTTGGTTTTACCGTTCCAAACGTCATTTCAAGGGAATTTCATATACGATGGGACTTCGCCTCTAACGACCCTGACTTTGGACTTTACCACCGTGCCTACCGGAACTTTTTTCAAGTGTGAAAGTAATGTTTTTGCGAATTGCGGATACGTACTGACTAGCCAACCCGGTACTGTAGAATTTAGTTACTTCGGAGATCCTACCAACTTAGGGGTTCCCACACAATGCGGCTCAAACCCTAGCGATCCAACTGCGACTTGCCCTAATGAGTTGACTCAAAACACACAGTTCGGTCTCACTGTAGCCCCTGTGCTTGCGTCGGAAATGCCGGAACCCGCATCTATAGTGCTGTTCGGTACCGGACTTTGTTCGATCTTGTGGGTTGCAAAAAGGCGTGTCGTTCGGCCGAGGTTAGCGTAGCAATGGGAACTGTCAACAAGAATATCTTGCGGTTGAAGGCATCCGAGGCGATGACTTGGCTGCGCTAGTTTCAGTGCGAAATGCGTGTAGTTATTTCTTCGCTGAATATTTCTTCATTAGTGTCGTAAATTCCGGGCTGCTACGCAGGTTGTCCAATTCCACATCTTGTTCGGCTGATTCGACAGGGTAATGCTTCTCAGCGCATTCTCCAACGCTTTCAAAGCTTCGGAGGGTTTTCCTAACAGGGCATTCACTTCTGCCTGGCTGTATATGTAATCGACGCTATTTTTGTCTATGGCTCGTGCCCGAGCGATGAAGGTTTCCGCCTGACTATCCCCCAGGTTCGCGTACGCCAGAGCGATCTCGGTCATTACGTTGGCATCCTGAGGGTTGGTTTGCAGTTCCTTGAAACCGAGAGCGATCGCGTGCTGATAAGCGTCACGAGATTTATCTTTCTGCCCGGCTGACCGGTATGCGTCGGCGAGATTTACGGCCGCAGTGGTTTCGTTGGGTGCAAGTGCCAAGGCCTTCTCAAACATTTCGACAGCTTGAGGGAATTGTTTCAGGCCGAAGTAAGCGGTGCCCAAGTTTGAATAGGTCGTAAAATAAGGTTCAATTCGAAGAGCCTTTTGGAAGTAAGGAATGGATTCCTGATACTTGCCTTGCTGCAGGTAAACATTTCCTACGTTTTCGAATCCCACATCGGTGTCTGGCTCTAATACGGTGATCTGTTGAAACGCAGCTAAGGCCTTCGGATAGTCTCCGAGTTGAAAATAGGCGTTACCCAGGGAGTCCTGATTCACCCAGTAGTAGGGGTTCAGCTGAATAGCTTTTTGCAAAGCCTCGATGGCCGCCGGCCCGCTTCCGCTTCTCAAATAAGTACCTCCGAGTTGGCGATATGCATCATCCGAATTTGGTGCCAATGAAATAGCACGTTTTAATTCCGTTGTAGCTTCCGCATATTTCCCAGAAGCTCTGTAAGCACTGCCAAGCGTGATGTGCACTTCGGGAAGGTTGTTATTGATCTGCGCGGCCTGTTGAGCCGCAGCCAGCGCTTTTTGAACCCATAAATTGTCCTTTTTTATCGAATTCATTCGCAGACTTGCATCCGCGATCCCGGCGTAAGCGAGAGCGAATCGCGGATCAGCTTTCAACGCCTGATCAAAATAATCAAGCGCCACTTGAACATTTTTGACTTCGTGACTACGTAAAGAATTGCGGCCGCGCAGATAGGCATCGTACGCGGCCATATTGTCAGTCTGTCGCGTTCCCAGCTTGGCCTGTTCATCATTCGAAGGATTGATGTCTAAAGCGGTGATGAGTTGGCTCGAGATTTGATCTTCCAAGGTTAAAAGGTCGGCAGTTACGCTATCAAACTCCTTGGTCCAGATTCTTTTTTTATCGGCCACGTCGTCGAGGTGTACGGTTACTCGGATCTTGTCCGCGGAACCTTGCAGTGTGCCGCGTACCAACAGATTCGCACCTAGGGCGCGGGCAATCTTTTCCATCGGCTGCTTTTGATCGGCTTTCGCAGCCTCGTCGGTCGAAGTGATGTGGATTTCTTTTAGCTGAAATAATTTCGTTGTAAGTGCTTCCTGAATGCCCTGGGCCAGATAGCCGAACTGATTGGCGTCACCCAAAACATCGAACGAAAGCACGGCCACAAATCGTCCGTCAGCGAGTGCTGGAACACCAGAAATACTCGAGCCCCCTCCCGCTCTTACTTCCGCCGAAAATTAAGTGACGCACCGGAGGAATCGCAAAAAGGAGTGCCACTAAGAGTACCGAGCCCAATGCCGCCCAAACCCATCTGCGATTGACGAGCTCGGGAATCCGTATCTGGACAGTGGAACCTTTACGCGAGAGGCCGCTCGGGGATTGCGAAGCTTGGAGGTCCGCCAGAATTTCATATCCGCTTTGATAGCGATCTGCCGGGGCTACTTCCATACAGTGCATGATGATTCGAACCAAATAGTGAGGAAGCTCTGGATTCAGAAGCTTTGGACTCTTGGGCTTCACCAGAATGCGCTGGTACATCACTTGTAGAGTGGACTCACCGGCGAATGGCGCCTCGCCGGTAACCATTTCATAGAGGATGATGCCGTATGCGTATAAATCGGATCGGCCGTCCGTCGGTTTTCCCTGAACCTGTTCGGGAGACATATATCGGGGAGTGCCGAGAAACGCTCCGCCTTGGGTCATGCCGACTGCGCCTTCGGCGAACGATCTCGCTAAGCCAAAATCAGCTACATAAATCTGATCATTCTTATCCACCAAAATATTTTGTGGTTTCAGGTCGCGGTGAACGACATCCTCAGCATGCGCTGCGGCCAGGGCGCCCGCGAGCTGGGTCGCATATTTCAACACCCGATCCAGCGGCAGCTTTGGATTGGCCTTCATGATCTGGTACAAATCCTGACCTTCGACATAGGCCATGGATATGAACTTCATGCCGTTGACTTCGCCCAGATCGTGGATGCGCAGGATATTCTTATGGGAGATTTTGCTGGCCAGGATTAATTCCTGCTTGAAGCGGCCAAGCGCGTCCTCCTCGCCCATCATGCCGGGGCGCACAACCTTGATCGCGACAGTGCGGCTCAGTTCCTTATCGTACGCTTTGTACACGCGGCCCATGCCGCCCTGCCCCAGGAGTGCTTCAATGCGGTAGCGCGGCCCGAAATCGCTGCCCAAGCGAATTGCGGATGGGTCTACGGTTTGAATGGTTTCCCATTCGCCGGCAGGCATGTCTGCGCTGCACTTCGAGCAAGAAACGGCGGAGTCGAGGTTTTCTGTTTTACAGCTTGGGCAAGTTACCATGTGGGAAAAAACGTGTACCACTAAAAACTGCTGAATTATGTAGCATACGAGGCGAGTCTGCAACTAGTCGCAAGAGCCATGCGGACTCTTCCCAAAAACTCAACACTGGCGCCTAAAGAACTACACAATCACCTTCTACCAGACGTTCTCGCCGCCTTGCGTGACGTCTTTATTGGATCGCGAGAACGCGTTCGGTGATGTCGCGCTGCGCCGTAGCGCAAATGGTAGCGCAGTCAACGAGAGGGTAGCACAGGGCAACTCAAGCCAATTCAACAGCTTAGATTTTTCGG
>CAVPKZ010000157.1:0-19749 GCA_963705755.1 uncultured Acidobacteriota bacterium
AACCAAAGAATTTACTCGCCGCGCTCTTCACCTTGCCTTTGCTGTCTATCGCTGCGCCGGCCAGCTTCAGCTCCACAATAAATTCTCAAGTTTGTTACCTGTCATCCGGCACCTGGGCGAACACCGCGCTCCCACAAGAGCAATCCGGCACCTTTCGCATTACTTTTGACGCCACGCCGTCCTTGGCGAACGTCGACGCGGTGCACGGACTGTCTTCCGGTCCAGCGTCCGCCTACGCCAACATGTTTGTCGCGGTGCGATTCAACATCGGTGGTTACCTCGATGCGCGCAATGGCTCCACATACTCAGCGGCATCCGCAATTCCTTACGCCGGACGCGTCAGCTACCATTTCATTCTCGATGTGAATGTCGCGACTCACACTTACAACGCCTACGTAATGATCGGGTCAGTGCAAAAAATCATTGGCACAAATCTCGCGTTTCGCAATGAACTCGCTCTGACGTCATCACTCAACGACGTTGCCGCGATGACTTCCACCGGCAGCAGCACCATGTGCAACATTACTGTGAGCAATTCTTCGATGGCGCCTTCCATCACCACGCAGCCCGTGAGCCAATCGGTCACTGCCGGTCAGATCGCTAATTTCTCGGTCGCCACCATTGGATCCACTGTGACGTATCAATGGATGAAGAACGGTGCCACGATCAGCGGCGCGAACTCTTCAAATTATTCCACGCCCATCACCACCATCACTGACAACGGCGTGCAGTTCACCGTAGCGGTCAGCAACGCATCCGGAACAGCGTCTAGCCATTCCGCGCTGCTCACTGTCACCGCGCCAATCATTGCCCCGGCGATCACTCTGCAGCCAATGGCGCAGTCCGTTACCGCGGAACAACGAGCAACTTTCTCCGTGGCCGCTACCGGCACCTCACCGATGACTTATCAATGGAGCAGAAATGGCTCATCCATCATCGGCGCAACTTCCTCTCTGTACACGACCGCGTTGACGGCTGCTTCTGACAATGGATCGCAGTTTACCGTCCTTGTCAGCAACAGCGCAGGCAACGTCGTCAGCATCCCGGCAACTCTGACCGTAAAAGCGGTTTCATTGCCGCCGGGATGCTTGCTGTCGGCGGGCACGTGGGTTTCTACGCCGCTGGCGCAGGTGCAGACCAGCAGCTTCCGCATACAGTTCGACGTTACCCCAGGCGCCGCCATCGAAAATGGCATCAGCGGAATGTCTGCAGCGCCAGACGCTGCGTATACCGACTTGGCCGCCTCGGTGCGATTCAACCCAAGCGGAATGATTGACGCCAGGAACGGTGGCACCTTCTCTGCTGCCACAGCAATTCCTTACAGCGCTGGCACCGTGTACCACTTTATTCTCGACGTAAATATCGGCACGCACACCTACAACGCTTACGTCATGCTCGGTTCACAACAGGTCACTATCGGCACGACTCTGGCGTTCCGTGCTGAGCAAGCTTCCGTATCTTCACTTGCGTACTTGAGCGGGTTGACGGTTACCGGCAGCGAAACGATTTGCAACCCGGTCACCACCATTTCGGCCGCGGCGACACTGTTGCTGAACTCCAGCATAAGCAGCTTTAAGCAGCTTGAACTTCGGCAACGTAAACGTGTCGAGCAGCGTCACGCAGAATATCACCATGACCAACGCAGGAAATTCCAGCGTTACGATTGCGCAAGTGATGGTCGCCGGCGCTGACTTCAACTCCACCGGAGCGAGCGGCATGACCCTTGCACCAGGACAAACCACGGCGCTTACTTCGACATTCGCGCCTTCCGCGAACGGAGCAGCCAGCGGTAAAATCACGGTAAGCAGCAACGCCACCAATTCTCCCGCCAGCATCTCTCTGTCGGGAATGGGAGTCACTGCTACCGCTCACACTGTGGCTCTATCATGGGCTCCCGCGGTTACGGGAGTGACTGGATTCAGGATCTACGTCAGCATGGTTTCTGGCGGGCCGTACGTTGAAATGGGCTCCGTGCCTTCAACAACTCCGGCGTACACCGACAGCAGTGTCCAGTCCGGGCAGACCTACTTCTATGTCGTGACCGCGATAGATGCGAGCAACAACGAAAGCTTGTACTCCGGCGAAGTGGCAGCGATCGTACCGTAAGAAATAAGCACGTGAAAAGATAAAGTCCGATGCCGGACGCGAACTGCGTGTTTCCGGCATCTCCTTTTATATGAGTTTCAAAAGTTATGTACTTGTGATTCAGGGAGCACGAATTTGCTATACTTGTATAGCGAGGTAGTTATGCTGGCCATTCGACTCCCGCAGTCCATCGAAAAACGCCTTGAGAATCTCGCCCGGCGCACCGGGCGCACCAAGACTTACTACGTCCGTGAAGCTATCCTCGAACACCTTGAGGATATCGAGGACCTGTATCTGGCCGAACGCGCGCTGGAACGGGTCCGCAACGATGAAGAGAAAACTATTCCATTGAAGGAAGTCATGAAGCGGCGTGGCTCACAACGTTGAGCTGTCAGAGTCAGCGGACCGGGAACTCGGCAAGCTCGACGTGCAGCAGGCCAAGCGCATCCTGAAGTTCCTCCATCAACGCATCGCCAAGGTTGACGATCCTCGCAGCATTGGAGAGGTGCTGCACGGCTCACGACTTGGGGAGTTCTGGAAATACCGCGTGGGTGATTACCGGATGATCTGCAAGATCGACGACGACCGCCTGGTCGTGCTGGTCCTTCGCGTCGGACATCGCAAGGAAATCTATCGCTAGTGCTTCTGTAAGGCCGGTGCCCAGGTACCGATTGGATTTTCGCCGCCGAATCATGGCGAGAGTATACCCGCAAGAGGGGGGCAAGGATTGATTCGGATTGATGAGCTAACTCCGAGAGTCAGAGTAGTGCAAAAGCCCGCACCCTTAAACTCGAAGGGTGCGGCACCCGCATCTCGCTTCCACGATCGGTCTCGGGGCCACCCGTCCAAAACCGAAGTCAAAGATCCCGCGTGCAGAACCGGCACGTAGGGCACCCAAAATTCATTTCAATGACCAGCATCTGGGCCACCCGCCCGCCGCGTGGGTTCCCTCAAGGCGCGCAATGCGTGTTGATCCGATGGTCACGCTGCGCTACGAGTAGAAAATGTTTGTGCTACGACCTGCCTTCGCGGAGGAGGCCGAATCCGATGCGTGTGCCGTAGCCCAGCACCGGCCTAAATGAATGTTGAGCAGGGACAGAGGTTCGAGATGGACAGCTTGGCAATTTCCTCGGCGCCGGAGGTGGTGTGCCCGAGGAGCAGAGCTTTGTGGTCGGGAGTGATGGGGTTGGTAACGTCTACGATTATTTTGCGGCCAAGATGTGCCCGCATCGGGCTGAGAGTCTTTTTAACTTCGGCGTATGGAAGCGTGAGCAGGATTAGTTTGGATTCATCAATGAGCTCGCGCAGCGGGAGGGCTTTCGCGTGATGCCCGGCATGTTGCGCGGCTTCGCGAGAGTGACTTTCATTTCTCGAGGTAAATGCCACCTGCTATCCGGCTTTGGCTGCCCAAGCACCCAACGCGCTGCCAACTTTCCCGCTGCCCAGGATGCCGAGTTTCATAGTGCCTCCGGGTTTACGGTACAACGAGACGAAGGCCGGTAGCGTACCTGCAATTACTGAATATCGACGCGAGACTGCTTTACTTCCGACTAAGAGGCGCTAACTCGCAATAATGCGGCGTATATGCTCAGTGGCTGAAACTTACCAGTAAAGTTTCAAGGCAAATTGAAATTGGCGCGCGTCGTACGCGGCGGTGGGTTGACCGGCTGCGCATGCGGAACCGGCGGTTGGGTCGCAGAGCTGATTTACTGCTGCGACGTTGGTGCGATTGAAGAGGTTGAAGGCATCGGCGATAAGTTCGAGGCTGAAGCGTTCGCCCAATGGGACGCGCTTGGACACCCGCATGTCCCATTCGAAAAATCCCGGAGTCGTGAAGCGGTCGCGGCCGAGATTGCCGTCGCAGCCGGCAGGCGGACTGATGCCCGGGACACTGAAGGTGGTGAAGGAGTTGGTGAGGCACAGATTGGCGGAAGTAAAGGTGAACCCTGGAATATATGGCGAAGTTGTGCCGCCGCCGACGGAAGGACGGGATTGCGAGGCGCCTAAGTCGAGGCGTGTGTCAGTGCCGGTGATGACGTTGTAGGGACGGCCGGAAGAAAGCTCGACGATGGGCGCGACGGTGATACCACCCACCAAACGATGCACAAGATTTTCTCTGCTGTGAGCGGCAGTTTGAAAAACGGCGCTGGTGACCCAGCGATGCCGCTGGTCGTTAACAGAGTTGGCGCGCTCCAGGAAAGGGAAGCGGCTGTCCTGCGGCTCGAGCGGGGACTGCAGGTCGGTCGAGTCGTCGATGGAATGCGACCAGGTGTAGCTGGAGAGAAGTTCGAGAAGTGCGAGAAACGCTTGGTTAGATTGATGGTCAGGCCGTTGTAAGTGGAATTGCCACTGGATGATTGCGCGTCCACGCTGTTGAACGGCACAGGCACTCCGAAGCCCGTCGGGTAGCCTGCGGCTTTTGCGAGCGCCACTTGCGTGGCGTAACCAACGGTGGCATTGCCGCCGCCAGTGGCAAACGCGTAAGAAGGATTCGGGCCGGATGGACGGAAGAAATTAAAAAATGCCGGCGTGCTGACATATTGACCGTTGAGCGCGGCGACCGGGCAACCGAATAACACGCCGAGCGCTTGCGGGGCGATGACTTCACGCCGCAGGTGTCGGGCCCATGCGTCCCGGGAAGAAACGTTGCGTTGGGAGCGATGACGGTAACGGGATTGGTGAATCCCAGACCGGCGGCATCGGCGAATTCCAGATTATTGGCCAGCAATTGAGGGTTGGTGGAGTTTATGTCCACCGGGCGATTCAAATCCACGCCCCGGGTGTATTGATAGCCGACGCTGATTTTCCAGGTGCCGGCGATTTCTCGCTCAATCGTAAGATTGCCTTGCTCGGGCGTAGGCGAACTTGAAATTTTTCATGACCGGAAGAGTGAAAGGAAGAATGGGAAGCGGAAATCCCGCGGCCAGATAATTCTGGTTGGCGAAAAGCGAATTGGGGAGCAGAGGATCGAAGCGCTGCTGCCCGGAAATAGCCCATACTGGGAAGCGCGTTCAGCACGCCTTGAAAAATGGAAGAACCGTTCAGATTATTGGGAGTGTCCAGGCCATTGCCACAGGCCGGCGTAATGAGTCCGCAGGCCGAAGCGGTTCCTCCGGCGGATAATAATTGAACGGAGCGGCCGCCTTCCGCGGTGACGGAGTTAAAAGCGACCGCGAGCAGCGGATGGTCGTAGAACAATCCGAAACCGGCGCGAACCACCATTTTGCCGTCGCCGCCTGGATCCCAGGCAATGCCTAAGCGGGGCGCGAAATTTTTGGGGTCACGCGGAATCCCTTCGACTACGCCCAGCGCTTTTTCGGCGGCGGCGTTAATGGCGGTGGCCGGAGCGAATAGGGGCGTGCTCTCTAGTCGTAGCGCAAGCCCGTAATTCACGGCGAGATGTTTGTTAACGCGCCAACTGTCCTGAACGAAAAAAGCATAAATGTAATTATCGAAGGGCTCATTGGAAGTGCCAATGCCCTGAATGTACGTAATGGGTATCCCCAAACCGTAGGATTGCAGGCCGGTGGTCCCGGGAATGGTGATGGATTGACCGTTGCCAAGCGGCACGGAGTCGGGAAATCCAAAGCTGTCGGCAGGGAGGCCGCCGAAGTTTACGTCGCCGCCAAAATCAAGTGTGAAAATTTGCGATTTGGCGGAGCGCAATTGGATGATGTTGAGGTCCCCACCCATTTTGAAGGTGTGCGTGCCGCGAATCAGCGTGAGGTGATCGGTGAATTCCGTTGCGGCGCTCGATGCGATCGACGGTGGAATATGGTTCACGGCCGAAATAAGCGTAGTCCCGGGATGTTGACGCCGATGTCGGAGCCGCCGGGCAGCTGCGAAAAACCGAAGTGCAGGCCGCGGCGGGCAAACTGGCCGCGAAATTCATTGAAGGCGGTATCGCTGATGGTGGTGTCGTGCTGTCGAAGGTGACGGAGAAATCGCGATATTGGTTTACGCCTGCACGGGTTCCGGCGTTTTGTCCAAGACCTGATTTTGCGAGGTGGACTGCACGCCGGTAACCAGCGATGGGGAAACGCCGACACGCAGGAAGGAAGTATTGTTATTGTTCCAGCGCTGGTCGAGACGCGCGGACCACAGGCTGGTTTTTTCGGTGACCGGGAAATTGCCGCGAAGAGAGTTCAGCCCCACGAAGGAAGCGGGCAGAGGCGCGATGCCTTGGCCAATCGCAGAGCAATTGACGGCGTTTACGGTTTGACCCGCTGGGCAACTCACTGGTAGCGGAAACTGTGCGCCCGGTCCGGGATTCAAAAATCCTCCGGTGAGTCCCGCGGAGACTGCGCCAAAATCAAGCGGTTTAGCGCCACGCTGGAAGCCGAGCCGTACAGAACTCCGTACTGCACCGCTAAATATTGCAGCGCCGGGTTTCCTGTCGCCAATAAGGAGTTGACTGCGGCTGAGCTTGGGGGCCGGTCAATTGCACTGTCAGCGGGCCGCCAGGAGTTGGCAAGTGACGGGCTGCAAGCCAAAATTGTCGATGCCGATGCTGGAAAATCCAGTTTCTTCGCGCAAAGTATCTTCATATGAGAAAAAGTAAAACGTTTTATCTTTTTTGAGCGCGCCGCCAAGAGTCATGCCCGCTTGTACCCGGGTATAAGCCTGTTCAGTCGGGATCTAATGCGCCGGTGGTGGGATCCACCTGTCCGGAAAATGCGTTGCGAGCTTGAAAAGCTTTGTTGCGGAAGAATCCGAAAGCGTCGCCATGGATTTCGTTGCCGCCGCTCTTGGTGACGATGTTGATGACGCCGCCGGTGGCGCGGCCATATTCGGCGTTGTAATTACTCAGGATCAACTGAAATTCCTGGACAGCTTCCTGCGAAACGGTGGAGCGGATGCCGTTGACGGAATTGTCGACAGAGTCGGCGCCATCGACGCTGACCATGTTGGAGCGCGCGCGGGCGCCGTCAATGTTGAGGCCACTATTGGGCGCCGGGCCGATGGTGGGAGAAACGTCGCGCGTGGCCTGAGAATTGGTGAGCGTAAAATTAATGTAGTTGCGCCCGTTGATCGGCAAATTGTTGATGCGGCGCTGCTCGATGGTCTGCGAGACTTCCGTTTTGGTGGGCTCGATATCCGCGGTGTCGGTGGATACCATGACCGTTTGGGATATGCCGCTCAGGCTTAGCTGCGGATCAAGCGTGGCGTCTTCGCCGACGGTCAATTGGAGGGAAGGATTTTCGTATCTGCCAAAGCCGGAGCCTCCTTCGACCGTGACGCGATAATTTCCCGGTGGCAGTCCCACAATTTTGTAACTCCCGGATTCGTCGGTTTCGGAGGTGCGATGCGCGCCGTCCGCCTCATTATCCAGAGTTATAGTAGCGCCCTTCACTCCCAACCCTTGCGGGTCCCGGATCGTGCCGGAAAGCGTGGCGGTGTTCACCTGGGCCGCAGAGGAACTCGCGAAGCAAAACATCACGGCGCAGACTACAAAGTGCATGCGCTTAAGGATTCTGCGGTGCATGAGTCCCCCCGGATTGATCGCCGCGTTCCCCTACCCTAGCAGACGAACGGCGAGAGTTGATGAAGCGGCACAAACGCACGGCGGCCATCTTTCGATTTGAGTTGCCAGCCGCTTGTGATTGGTGTGTCTTTTGCGAGAAACCATATGCCCGCGGCTAAGTAGTGTCAAGCAGGTAGTCCTGCAGAAGTAGCTAAATGAAATACTTACTCGAATATGGATATCTGTGCGAAAGTGCATGGCAAGGAATTCTGTGCGGAACAAAATTTGTTTTCGCGCAGTGTGTTAGTGATCTTGGGACAGGTAATACGGAGCGGAAAGCGAAAATACGCGCTTATTGCCATGAACGAGGAGCAATAATTCCAACAAGCGGCCGCGCTGGTTATGCAGGAAATATTCGTACCAGCGCTTTTCCACCAGCTCCGGAATCACCACCACGATGCGTCGTTCGGGATATTTTGCCGACAATTCCAGAACATATTTCACCAGCGGAACGACTACAAACCGATACGGAGAGGGAAGAATCGTCAGGCGCGGCGGAGTCAGGCCAGCTTCGCGGAAGGGCGCTTCGATGTACTGGTGGAAATTCTCATTGACCACACACTCACGCTCGCCGTCTTCCACGTGCGCGATAATCATTTCCGAAGAAAGCCTGGACGCGAACTCCACCGCCTGTTTGGAAATGCAATTCCACTCATCTATGGGTACGACAGTGATGGGCGCCTCTTTGTACTGCGCTGGCGCAGCGGGCTCCTTGCTTTCGGTGGCGTTCGCTACCAGTTGGTAGTGGCGCGCGACGCGGAGGAAAAAGAAAATTAGCAGTGGGATGAAAATGACAGTGATCCACGCGCCTTCCTTGAACTTCGCTACGAGCACCACGATGACGGTGATGCCGGTTACGAAAGCCCCCAGGCCGTTGACGAAAATACTCTTTCTCCAGTGACCGGTGCGATTTTTGTACCAGTGCACCACCATCCCGGATTGCGAAAGCGTAAAGGCCAGAAATGCGCCGACGGCATATAGAGGAATCAATTTGTCGGTGACCCCGCGAAAAAGCACCAGCAACACGCAGGTCAGAACGCCCAGGACTACGATGCCGTAGCTGTAAACCAGGCGCCGCCCGCGATAGCCAAAAACGTGCGGCAGATAATTGTTTTGAGAGATGGCGCGGCAGAGCCTGGGAAAATCCGCGAAAGCAGTGTTGGCGGAGAGCGAAAGAACGGCCAGGATTCCGGCGATGGTCGCATAATAAAAAATACCTCGGCCGAAAATTGCGGTGAGCAGCATGGAAAGAATGCTCTGGTAACCCGGCTGGCCGGGGTCGGTTGCGGCGATCCCGTAGGCCTTCACCAGGTACGAAATTCCCGCGAGCAAAATCGCCAAAATTAAAATAATCACGCTGAGGGTGCGCTGGGCATTTTTCACCGCGGGTTCTCGAAAAGCTTTGACGCCGTTGCTCACGGCTTCCACGCCGGTGAGCGCCGTACAGCCGCTGGCGAATACTTTGAGCAGCAGCCACAAACTTACCGCCGCAGTGACAGGAGGAGGCGGCGGAAGCGGCGCGATCGGAACGGGGTGCCCGCCACTGGCCAGCACCCGAAAGACTCCGGTGCCGATCATGATCAGCAAAGTTCCGACAAACAGATAAGTCGGAACCATGAAAACGATTCCTGCTTCGCGCAGTCCTCGCAGATTAATAATGGTGATAAGCACGAGGATGGTAAGGCACAAGGCCACGGTATGGGGCAGTAGAGAGGGGATTGCCGAAACCAAGGCGCCGACGCCAGCGGAAATACCCACCGCGACTGTGAGGATGTAATCGGTGAGCAACGCAGCCGCTGCTAATAAACCCGGGCCGGCGCCAAGATTCTCACGAGCAACGGTATAAGAGCCGCCACCAGACGGATAGGCAGCGATCGTCTGCAAATAAGAAAAATAGACAATGATCAACAACGTGATGATCGCCGCACTGACAGGGACGATGTACTGCACTCCGAGAATACCCAGCGGAATAAGCAAGCTGAGAGCTGCTTCCGGGCCATAGGCCGCGGAACTTAGCGCGTCCAGACCAAATATAGGGATGCCCGCGGCAGGGCCAATTTGTTCGCCGCGTTCATCGCTGGTTTGCAGCGGCTTGCCGAGGATCAGATCAGAAATATTCATAGGAAGCTGCGGTTTGACTCTAACATGCGCAGCGAAATAGGTCTGTGACAGCGAGTTGTTGGATGGCGAGCTGGCCGAATGCGGTGCACTAGTTTTGAATTTAGCACGTTGTTACTGGCTTTCCTGATGAAATGGACAATCGGGACTTGCTATCATATGGATATGGTTTGGAAACGTTTCGCGGAGATACGCACGGTGGGAACGCTATTGCTGCTGGTGTTCGCGTCGATTGTTGCGGTCTGCTTGGAAACGGGTACTCCAGCGCGAAACTCCACACCCCATCAATCTGGAATTGTGCCGCAGTTCACGATCGAGGATTTTGACGGCGATAGCAGACCCGACATCGCAACGGTGTTAGAGGGGCCCAGAGGCGCGGTTAACAATCATTACCGGATTACTTTCCAACTCAGCAGCGGCGGCTCACAAAATATTGATCTTGCTGGTCCAGCAGGCGGTTTGGATCTGAGCTCGCGCGACGTAAATGGCGATGATTTCTTAGACGTGGTAGTCACTACTGCCGGAACCAACTGGCCCGTCGCGGTTTTGGTGAACGATGGTGCGGGAACTTTTACCGCCTCAGACCCCTCGGCGTTTCCGGGAGCTTTTCGCAAGTCTTCCCATTTCTGGCGAGGGGTGACGGAAGAATTGCCGGAGGCGTCACCGGCACTGTACTCGCGCTTTTCTTCAAGCGATCTAGACGCCAGCAAGGGAACATTTTCACTCCCCGTCGAAACACAAATGTTCGCCAGACGGTCTAACCGTTTGGAGGCGCAGGATGTCGAAGTTTCCTATCTGGGCCGGGCACCACCTCGCCTTGCCTGAAACCACTCTCTAAGCGTCGGTTGAAACTTGGCGGCGCCCGCGAACAGGGCGCACGGTCAAGCTTTCTTTATCAAACAGTCATCTATTTGCAAATAGTTTTACGTTTACGCCGGGCGATATTTGATGCCTGCCGGACCATCAGCCAGTCCTTGGTCCGGAGGTGTGGAGGTGTCATGAACCGTTTTTTGCGGCGTCTATTTTTTGTGCCGCTTGCTGCCGCGGTGCTTTCCACGGGAGTTTTTGCGCAACAAGCGCTGACCTGGCAACAGGTTCAGGAAAGATTTGCGACGGCGAATCCTTCTTTGCTTGCCGGACAAGTCGGAATTGAGGAATCCCGCGCTCAGGAGATCACCGCGTATCTTCGCCCGAACCCGACTCTGGGGCTGATCACCGATCAGCTGAATCCTTTCCCTGGCGGGCCTTCGCACAGCACATTCGGGGCGGTGCTGTCGGTCGCGACTGTTAGCTATTTGCATGAACGGCGGCACAAGCGTGAATTACGACTGGAGAGCGCCCAGGACAATACGAAAATTACTATTTCCGGCCAGGCAGATTTAACACGGAATCTACTTTTCACTTTGCGCGGAGCTTTCGTGCAGATTCTGCATGAAAAAGCAGTGCTGGCATTAGCCAAGGAAAATCTTTCCTATTACGACCATCTGCTGGATGTGAATCGTGACCGGTATAAGGCGGGAGCAATCGCACAGGTCGATCTGGACCGGCTGGAAATTCAACGTGTGCAATACGAATCGGATTTGCAGACTGCCGAAGTCACTTTGCGCACCGCAAAGATCCAACTACTACAGTTGTTAAACGATCGCACTCCGGTGGAACAGTTCGATGTCAGCGGCGCCTACGATTTTTCGGCTGACGTTCAAGATCTGACAACGCTTCGTCAGATAGCTTTGGATACCAGGCCGGACCTGCTGGCCGCGATAGAAACTACGGAGAAGGCCAGGAACGATTATCAATTGGCGGTTGCCAATGGATCGACTGATCCCATTTTTAGTTTCGACGCCGGGCGCAATCCACCTATCGATCAATATATCGGCGTAGGCGTGACAATTCCGCTGCGCATCTTTGACCATAATCAAGGTGAAAAATTGCGGACCAAGTTGGACATTCAACGCAGCGAACGATTGACGGAGGCTACCCGGGCGCAGGTCTTCAATGATGTGGATTCGGCGCACGCCACATTGCTGAGCACGGTGATCCTACTGAAGCCCTATAAGGAACACTACCTTCCGCAAGCCTCCAGAATTCGCGACACCATTTCATTTTCGTATGAGCATGGGGCGGCGTCGCTTCTGGATTTTCTGAACGCGCAAGCGGATTACCGGAGCGTTCAACTCAGCTACCTGAATCTCATCTCGTCCTACTTGGTAGCCGCAAGCCAGTTGAATTTAGCCGTGGGCCGCGAGGTCATTCCATGAGGAAACGGATGCTCTACGAAACCGCGGCTCTGGCGCTTTTGTGCGGATTATTTTTCTCAGGTTGTAAGGAAGAAAAGGCCGACCCAAAAGCTGAAGCACCCACGCCAGTAAAGGTGGAGCACGAGCGGGATGTCAACGTTGTGCAGGTGGACCATCCAGAGCAGTTCCCGCTATTCACCGCGGTCGAGCACGTGTCGACCTCGCAATTGGTGGTCAATGGCGTTGTGAGCCCGGACATTTCGCGCACCGTGCCGGTGATTTCGCTGGCGGTTGGACGCGTCGTGGAGATTAAGGCCCGCCTTGGCGATACGGTGAAAAAAGGGCAGGTGTTGCTACGCGTGCAAAGCGCGGATATGTCCGGAGCATTTTCAGATTATCGAAAGGCGCTGGCCGACGAGCAACTTTCACGCACACAGTTGGAGCGATCCAAACTTCTCTACGATAAAGGCGCCATTTCGCTAAACGATATGCAGATTGCGCAGGACACGGAAGATAAGGCTAAAACAGATGTGGAGAACACCGCCGCCAAAATTCGCGTGCTGGGCGGCAACCTGGCTCACGCCGATTCGGTGGTCGATATTCACGCACCGATTTCGGGAGTGATTACCGATCAGCAAGTGACGAATGCCGCGGGCGTGCAGGGATTGGCTTCGCCCAACCCATTCACAATATCGGATCTTTCGAATGTGTGGATTCTTTGCGACGTGTATGAAAACGACCTGATCAACGTGCACCTCGGAGATAGCGCTGAAATTCGTTTGAATGCTTATCCGGACAGAGTCTTTACCGGCCGCATCAGCAACGTCGGTCCGATTCTCGACCCTAGTCTGCGCACTGCAAAGGTACGCATCGAGGTAAAGAATCCGGGACTCATAAAAGTAGGAATGTTCGTCTCAGCGACTCTGCATGGGTTGAAGAGAGAAACGCACACGGCGGTCAAGGCCACCGCGATTCTCCATATGAACGATCGCGACTGGGTCTATGTGCCGGACGGAGACAAACAATTTCGCCGCACGGAAGTTGTCGCGGGAAATCCTCTGCCTGATGGTACGCAAGAAATTCTGTCCGGCCTGAAGCCGGGCCAACAAGTGGTACTCAATGCCTTGGTGATGCAGAACACGGTGGAGCAATAGTGACAGCAGCCTCCAGAAACGCGCGGACGGCTAGATGATCCGAAAACTGATCAACTACGCGCTCGAAAATCGCTTCATGATTTTGGCGCTGGCCTTGCTGCTGCTGGTGTGGGGCGCAGTCTCGTTTCACAACCTGCCCGTCGAAGCCTATCCGGACGTCGCCAACAATTATGTGCAAATCATTACCCAGTGGCCCGGGCGAGCGGCGGAAGAAGTTGAACAGCAGGTGACCATTCCCATTGAGATTCAGATGAATGGAATTCCGCACCTGCAACATCTGCGGTCGGTGTCACTGTTTGGGCTATCCAGCGTGATGCTGATTTTTGACGACGATTCCGAAAACGATTGGAACCGGCAGAAGGCTCTCGAAAGGTTGACGCAGGTCACTTTGCCAACCGGATTGCAGCCCCAAATGGGGACGGACTGGAGCCCGGTAGGACAAATCTATTGGTACACGCTGAAGAGCACGAATCCCAAGTACGACTTGATGGAGCTGAAATCCCTTGAGGACTGGGTGCTCGAAAAACAATTCAAGTCGGTGCCTAACGTGGTGGATGTGTCCAGTTTCGGAGGGCCGACCCGGGAATATCAGGTGCGTGTCGATCCCAACAAATTGGTGGCTTACGGGCTGAGCATCGGCCAAGTGGAGCAGCAGCTGTCCAACAATAACACCAATGCGGGCGGAAACTTCGTCGAATCCGGCCTGCAACAGATCAACGTCCGGGAAGTCGGGTTGGTAATCAGCACGCAAGACATTTCGCAGACGGTGATCAAAACGCAGAATGGCACTCCCATCCGCGTCAAGGACATCGCGGAAGTTACCCAAGGTCCCAAAATTCGGCTGGGCCAATTCGGCAAAGCGATTCATCGCTCGGATGGAACCGTTGTTGACGATGACGATGTGGTTGAGGGCATCGCGCTGCTGCGCAAGGGCGCCAATGCCGATGAGACGCTGCGCGCCATTCATGCCAAGGTCGCGGAGTTGAACGACCACATTCTGCCTCCGGGCGTCAAGATCGTGCCGTTTCTGGATCGCAGCGATCTTGTGCACCTTACCACCCACACGGTGCTACATAACTTGACTGTGGGGATGCTGCTGGTTTCCGTGATTTTGTTCTTTTTCCTGGGGAATATCCGCGGGGCATTCATCGTTGCGTTAACCATTCCG
Source organism: uncultured Acidobacteriota bacterium (assembly GCA_963705755.1). Classification (GTDB taxonomy): domain Bacteria; phylum Acidobacteriota; class Terriglobia; order Acidiferrales; family UBA7541; genus Acidiferrum. Next base: position 14,287 of record CAVPKZ010000157.1, read on the forward strand.
TTCTCGCTTCTTTTTGCGGCCATATGTCTGGATCTCAATAACATTCCGGGAAATCTCCTGTCGCTCGGCGCTCTTGATTTCGGGATGGTTGTGGATGGCGCGGTGGTCATTATCGAAAATATAGTCCGCCATTTTGGATTGCCCGAAAACGCCCACAAGACGCCCTTGGAGATCATTCGCGATTCGGTGAGCGAAGTGCTGCGGCCGGTATTCTTTGCAGTAGCCATCATTATCTCGGCGTATTTGCCCATCTTTACGTTGCAAAGCGTGGAAGGCCGGTTGTTCAAACCCATGGCCTGGACGGTTTCCTTCGCTCTTCTCGGCGCTTTAATTTTTTCTCTTTTGATAGCGCCAGTGCTGGCCTTGCTGCAGTTCAGTCACGGGGTGAGCGAATGGCATAACCCCGTCATGCAATTCCTGAAAGACCGCTATCGAGTAGGCCTCAAGCATGCCATCGAACACCGGCGTATCACGGTTGGCGTTGCCATCGCCGTGTTCGCGATTTCAATGATTATTTTTTTTAGCGGGGTAATTGGTTCGGAATTTTTGCCGCACCTTGATGAGGGAGCTATCTGGGTTCGTGGAACGCTGGCGCCCAGCACCGGTCCGACCGAGGGCATACGGGCGATGAACCAAGCTCGAGTGATGTTGGCTTCGTTTCCGGAGGTGACGCTGAGCACCGGTCAGGTTGGGCGGCCCGATGATGGAACGGATGCGACCGGTTTTTTTAATACGGAATTTTTTGTGGATTTGAAGCCCAAAAACAAGTGGCGATCAGTATTCCACGAAGATAAAGAGGAACTCATCGGCGCGATGGACCGGGAACTCTCCCAAATTCCTGGCGTGTTGTGGAATTTTTCTCAACCCATATCCGACAACATGGAAGAAGCGGTAAGCGGCGTGAAAGGGCAGTTGGCCGTAAAACTATATGGAGACGATCTTAAGCTCCTCGAACAAAAAGGCGACGAGATTGTAAATGTGATGCGCGGGGTCAAGGGAATTGAAGACCTGGGTCTTTTCCGAGTTTTGGGACAGCCGAATTTGAATATAACCATCGACCGGCAGCAAGCCGCGCGGCATGGCATCAACGTTTCGGACCTCCAGGACGCGGTCGAGACGGCCGTGGGTGGAAAAGCGGTAAGCCAGGTGCTGGAGGGTGAGCGGCGTTTCGATCTGGTGGTGCGCTATCAAGCTCCATACCGCGACACCGAGCAGGCCATCCAGAACATTCGGCTGTTGTCGAGCACTGGGGAACGGGTTTCACTAGCGCAGCTTTCGAAAATCGACGAGCGCGATGGTGCGTCCGAAATTTATCGTGAAGCTGGTTCGCGTTACGTGGCGATCAAATACAGTGTTCGCGGACGCGACCTGGGCGGCACGGTTGAGGAAGCTATTCAGAAGGTCACCTCGCAGGTGAAACTGCCGGTGGGCTATCACCTCGACTGGGCGGGTGAGTATGAGAGCCAGAAGCGTTCCGAGCGTCGATTGATGATCGTGTTGCCGATTACCATCGGAGCGATTTTTGTCATTCTGTACTTGATGTTCGCGTCGGTAAAATGGGCGCTGTTGATTCTGACGAACGTAGCGATGGCTCCGCTGGGAGGTTTGCTTGCTTTGCTGGCAACGCATACCAACCTTAGTGTGTCATCAGGAGTCGGATTTCTGGCGCTCTTCGGGGTGTCCTTCCAAACCGGCGTGATCATGGTGGAATATATCAATCAAACGAGGGCCAGAGGCTATACGATCGAGCAGTCTGCCACAGAGGGCGCGGTGCTACGCCTACGGCCAATCATGATGACCATGCTTGTGGCGACATTGGGCCTGCTGCCCGCCGCCCTTTCCCACGCCATTGGATCGGATTCTCAGCGGCCTTTCGCCATCGTCATTGTTGGGGGACTTCTATCGAACCTGGTCATAGGAATTTTTCTTTTGCCGACGCTCTATACCTGGTTTGCGCGTGAAGGTGATCACCTGCCTGAGCCGGAGGGTGACCCGGTATAAATCGGACGCGGCGTAAAAGCTCAAGCAGTGTAAAATCCGATTCAATGTCCCGATTGACCTGTTGAATCCCGACGAAGGATTCCGCCCATGAAAAAAGCTGAAGTGTGCGAGCTGATTAAAAACATCGGGATCATTCCAGCCATCCGGGTTTCTTCCGCGGAGGAAGCACACTTTGCGGCCGAGGCAGTGATGCAAGGAGGCATACCGATTGTGGAAATCACCATGACGGTGCAGGACGCGGTCGCGCTAATTTCTCACCTCGTTCGCGATCACGAAACGATGATTGTGGGAGCCGGCACGGTTCTCGACACCGAGACAGCGCGGAAATGTGTGGATGCGGGCGCTCAATTTTTGACGGCTCCCGGTTTCGATCCGGCGATTGTGGAGTATGCAGCGAAGGCCGGAGTCACGGTTTTTCCCGGCGCGCTGACGCCTACTGAAATAGTCACGGCATGGAAGGCTGGCTCGGACTTCGTAAAGGTTTTTCCCTGTGCGCTTGGTGGACCGACATACATCAAGTCTTTGAAGACGGCTTTGCCTCAGATTCCGTTGATCGCTGCAGGAGGCATAACACAACAGACCGCGGGGAATTTTATTTTAGCAGGCGCCACAGCGATCGGTGTTGGAACCGATCTGATTCCTTCGCGGGCCATCGAGCACCGTGAAGCCACGCGAATTCGAGAACTTGCTCACCGGTTTGCAGGCTTTGTGGGAGATGCGCGCCGTCTGCTAGAGCCGCCGAAAAGAGCAGCCCAAGAAGGCTAAGACTGATTTCTGGAAATTTCACCGGCACGCCAATCCCAGTAAGCCATGAAATGCCGTTGAGCCGTTCGAGACCAGACTAACCGCGAGATCCCAGATTTGTGACACGGGTAATGACAAAATCGCTTTGGCGACAGGTCCTTCCATATCCCTGCCGTTTGTAATTTTTTCCTACCACCCTACACGATTTAACTCATGGGAATTTTCTCAGAAGCGTGTATCTTGGCGTAACAGATTTTGGGCAGTTTGAAGGTACTTTCCAGTTCGCGTTCAACTGGAGCGAAAGTGCTGACGAGATACTTGAATCAAGCTTTGCCCACCGTGCTGGGCGTATTCGTCTTTCTGTGGGGCGCGCATCAGTAGCCACGCAAATGCCGCCGTTAACCGAAGATTTTGATGATCTGTACGTTTACACCATACCCACATTACCGTTGGACGAAAACGCCGCGCTTTCTGCGCCGACCGATCGCGTAAAGCTACTCACCGGCGAACATGACGCCGACCTCGATCCAGACGCTAATAACGCCGCGCCGTTTCAATGGAAGAGCGCCAGAGTCTTTCTTCTTCACCGGTTTTATGCACGGTTACCGGCTGGCCACTGAGGCGCGAAGAGCGCGATGCCGGACGGGCCACTGGTGGAGGAATTACCGACAGTCCATCGGAGAGTTGCGCGGCTGGGACGATGGCGACGCCTTCATGACCAGCTACGTCGCGCATCCCTTTGAAGGCGCGATTTTTGGGGTATATCGAACAGCAAAACGATCCGCGCTACAGCCGGGTGATGTGGGGTGACGGCAGGAAATATTGGATTGCGCGACTTCGGGCAATGGGCGTTTTCCGCGGCAATGAGCACGCAATGGACGCTTGGGGTCGGCGAGCGGCATCCATCGGAAATGTACAGCTCCGCGATTCGCCTGGTTTTGTGGATCTAGTTCGGCAACACCCATACTTCGGCAACGATGGTCATGATTGCCGAGCACGTTGCCGATCGTTACCTGGTGGCCCCGCTGGAAGTATCCACACCAAACAGACCGATCCTCGCGTTTTCACTAATGTTTCTTTCGCCGACGCGCTCGTTCGCAAATCTCATGGCTTTTAAATATCCTTGGCATCGCGAAGGGCGACTGGGAATTTCCGGCGAGAACAATAAATTGCGGACGGAAACGCTTCGCGATTATGAGGACGGTGCCGGTCCCGCACTTTTTGAATACACGCCGCCGAAAAAACGCTCCGGTGAGGCCACGATTATCCGTTCGCGGCCCCCATCGAGCTCAAAGCTCCGCGCACTACGAAACTTTCCTGGGTGGCGGAAGCTGTATCGGTGGCGGGAGGCTCCGGTGCCGTTCGAGAATCAAGCCGTCGTGGCAACTGATAACGGAAGTTAGTGGGTGCCTGGTCATCAATATGCCCCCCGAGCAAAGCGGAGACTCCATGCTGTACCAGGTCGGAACACGCTGGACGCCCCGAGCATCGCGGCGAGTTTCGCCATTCCTACAAATGATGGTGGGCGGCCGGCGCATCACACATGAACTGGACGACGATGCAAAACGGGATGCCTTAATGAAGGGATGGGACGAGGGGGCCGGACCCATCCATTATCCGCAGCGTACTCACTGGTCAGTAGAGCATCAACAAAATGGGCTGGCACTGTCAGCCGGCGGTGGCGTGGACATCGCGCTAGGACGAGCGTTTGCCTGGCGCGTCGGGAATTTGGAATACACACGTTCCTGGTTGGGTGATGTCGACGAGATACACGCCGCGCATGGGTTGCGAGTTTCGTCGAGTTTAGTTTTGAAAATTGGTACTTGGTGAAACTCTGGTACTTTTGCGCGCGTTCGGCGCGGCTGCCGGCGATTTATCCGCTGTCAGAGTGACTTAGCACTTCGCTGCCGCGAAGCTCGGCAATCCAGTTCTCCAAAATCAGCTGATCTTTGGGTGTCACATCCGTGAACGCCACGCCCAAATCGGTATTTTTGCGCACCCAGACGATCCGCGCTCCGGCCGTAAAATTGGCGGCCTTGTGAGTAATCTTCACACGAACCCTGGTGCCAACAGGCCATGCGCAATCTTTAATCTCGGCCCGGAACCCGAAAAGGGTCAAATCCCGCGTCCGGGTAACTATCCTGGTCTCCGATTCCACATCCAGGAGTTCGAGGTGCGCCGAAAAGATATGCCTTCGCGCTCGTGGTCGCTCAACCAACATGGGAATTCCCTCATGTCCATTGTAATTGGCCCGAGGAACGCCGGTGCATCTCTCATAAGTAGGACAGCACCTAAAAGTAAACGTCTGCCAGTTTCGTGTTGCAGCCTGCATTGCGGGCATGTTGCGGGCGCGGCTCGATTTAAGGGAGACCATGGGAGTGGTGCCGCCGGGATTCGCCGGCCGTATCTCCCACATTTACCCAATGTTTGAGCCGGGGCATCAAACGCCTTATCATCGGTTTGTACGCTCAATACGAGGGAGAACAAAATGACGGATGCAGCTCAACAGCCAGCAAAAGAGACCCAGAAACCCCAAACTTTCCCCGCAAAAGCCTTCGCAGCCCAGTCTGCTACTTCCCGCTTGGCACCCCATAACATCAAAAGACGGTCCCCGCGCCCGCAGGATGTTCAACTTGAGATTCTTTATTGTGGAGTGTGCCATTCCGACCTGCATCAGGCACGAAACGAGTGGCAACATGCGCTGCCTACCGTATATCC
>CAVPKZ010000158.1:0-8171 GCA_963705755.1 uncultured Acidobacteriota bacterium
ATAGGGCTTGTCCGGTTGCGACGCATCGGGAGTTAGCAACCGCTCACAAATGTGGGAAGCCGATGCGGCGCACCAGTTCTTGGAATCGAGGATCGGAGCGCAGGGGGTCATATACAGGCTCGCGTGTAATAAACGTGAGCCAGAAATCGTGCTGCTGATAACCCTTTTCGAGCCAAGCGAACGCTTGGTCCCTATTACCCAGACCGATACTAACCCTCGCAAACATGCTCGGTGCTATAAAGGCGCTCTTCGACTGGGTCTGTAAGTCCGCGAGCACCTTGCGTGCATCCGCGGTATGGCCCATGCGACCGTAAACGTAACCGATCGTGGCGAGCGGCTCCGCTGTAAAGTTGCCTGCCTTATTCAACTCTTCGAGCGCCTCCGGAAACTTACCTTGCTCGGCCAGTGTCTTTCCGAGATATACGTGCGCGGGCCAGAAACGCGGTTCGAGTTCCAAGGCTTTGCGCAATTGGGAGATCGTCTCGTCGTAACGCCTGGCCTCATAGAGAGATTGCGACACCATGAAATTCGCTACTACGGACACTGGATCGAGTTCAATTCCGCGCCGCCCTTCGCGAATTGATTCTTCAAGCTTTCCCTCTTGACGCAGGAAATGTGCATAGGAGTAATGCGCGAGCGCGGAATTTGGGTTCAACCGCAACGCCGTTTGAAATTCGTTCTCTGCGCCTGCCCAATCCCAATCGTAATCCACCAGGTTGCCGGCAAGGCAGACATGGGCTTCCGCAAGATTATCGTCAAGCTCCAGAGCGCGCCTGGCGGCGGACATCGAGAGTGGTGCAACGTCCGCTGGAGCGACGTTGCTATTGAAGATGAGCGCCCGATAGGCATCCGCCAATGCAGCATAAGCCGCAGCGTAAGAGGGATCTTTTTTGATGGCTGCTTGAAACAGTTCGATAGCTTTTCGTTCGTCAGGGCCGTTGCGCAGGTTCAGGTGGAACAGGCCGCGAAGATAATCTTCGTGTGCTTCGGGATCAACACTCTCGCTATGCGCGAAGTGGGCTTGTTCCTGTGGAGTGAGCTTCAGTTGGATTTCATCCACAATGGCCTGGGCCACCTCGTCCTGCAGACGGAGCGAATCGCGCAAATCACGTTCGTAACCCTTGGCCCACAGATGCGTGTCGCTGGGACCCTGGATTAATTGTGCGGTGATGCGAACGCGGTCGCCTTCGCGTTCAACTGAACCTTCCACCACGGCGTCGACATTCAACTCCCGTGAAATCTCCGGGACTGATTTCTGTGTTCCTCTATAACGCATCGCAGACGTGCGCGAGACAACTCGCAAGGAACTGACCTGCGATAACGCGGTGGTTAATTCCTCGGTCATGCCGTCGGCGAAATATTGCTGCTGTGTATCGCCGGAGAGATTCTGGAGCGGCAGCACGGCAAGCGACTTAATACCTTTAGACGGCGCGCCGTCGAAAATTCTGTGTCGCAAGCCGCCCACGTTGGCGGCAAATAGGGCAGCGGCGATAAGAACAAAAACAGCCAGCGCGATGATGCTTGGAATCCACGGACTTCGATTCGGGGCGCTTGCGGGTGCGGCGGAAGAGGGAACTGCGGCGGACGTAGAAGAAGTATCCGGCCGCGTCTGAACTGCTTCCAGCGCCGCGCAAATCTCGCCGGCCCGCTGATAGCGGTGGCCCGGCTCTTTCTGCAAGCAACGTTCGATGATCGTTCGCAGTCCAGCCGGAAGTTGTGGAGGAAGAGAAGGGAGCGGCTCGCGAAGTATTCCGGAAGTCAGCTCGAATCCGGTATTGCCGCGGAACGGTCTATTGCCTGTGGACATTTCGAACAGCGTGACTCCGAGCGACCAGATATCACTGCGCGCGCTGGCTTGCTCACCGCGAAGAATCTCCGGCGCGATATACGGAAGCGTGCCTACAACTGCGTTGGCAGTGGCGGCTGATTCGTTGGAGCGAGTCGCATCGGCGAGTTCCGTGTCGCTATAAAATCTGGCAAGACCAAAATCCAGAACCTTAACTTGACCAGCGGGTGTGATTACGACGTTGGCCGTCTTGATGTCACGATGGATGATGCCGCGATCGTGCGCATGCGCCAGCGCGGAAGCAATCTGCGCTCCATAACGCAAGACTCAGTTCCGGCCGCAATCCTTCCGCGGGGATAAGCGAATTGAGCGGCTTGCCTTCGACCAGCTCCATGACGATGAAGTCGTCGCTATCGTCTTCGCCCACTTCGTAGATGGTGCATATATTCGGATCGTTTAAAGCCGAGGCGGACTGTGCTTCGCGAAGCAGATCCTTCTGCGCGGCTGAACTGGTTTTAGAACCCGGTTGCAAGATTTTCAGCGCGATATCGCGTTTCAATCGCTCGTCCCGTGCACGATAGACTTCACCCATGCCTCCGGCGCCTAGTTTTTCCAAGATTCTGTAGTGGGAGATTATTCGGCCGATCAGGGGTGAGGAGTCCGTCATTTCGGCCCATCTTAGGTTGGGCACTAAGGCAAGTCAACGAACGGAACTCTAGTGAATCTCTGCTGGGATTCGTGTTGCAGGGAAATCAGAGGCCGCCGGTTTTTAGCGGTGGAAAACTGAACGTAGGAGTGATTTCTTTTCTCTTTGACCAGCCGTGATAGGTGTGACATTCGAAGCAGCGCGATTCGGCATGGTCAGAGCCGGGCGCATGACAGGTTTGGCAAGTTTTAATTCCTGGCAGCAGCAAGTCATCGGAATCAGAGCTATGCAACGCTTTTTCGTGGCAACTAGCGCAGGTAAAGCCTCCATGAGCTTCGTGGTCGAATTTTGCGTGCGGCATCCAGCGGGTGGTGACGCCAGCTTCGGCAATGTGCGGCAAAACGTCTTCGCTTGGCGCCGCGGCTTGATGTACCTGAGGCAATTTGCTGTTTCGATCGAAGGAAAGCTGGTGGCATTGCAAGCAGGTTTTGCGCCATAAAAGCTGCTCGGCGTCAAAGGTTCGAACCGCAACCCACTGTGCGGCGGTTGGCGTTTGGATTCGAGGGGTAGAGGCTTTCCGGTTAAGTCGCGGTCTGGATCACGCGCCGATTGAAGTTCGGACGGGTGCGCCGCGGCGTAATCCTGGAATCGTTTCTTCAGAAAAGCATGGATGACTTCCGGCTTATCGTGCGGAACGCCTTCGGAGAAACGCTTGTCGAAGGAAAGCAAATGGCAGGATGTGCACGCATTGGCGAAAGTCACCGGGGCCATCAATTCTCGTCCGGTCGGTGGATTGTGAGCGGGTAATGCGTCTCCATTTGACGCACTCGTGTTTACGGTTTCGCTCGTGGGCGAGCTAGCTGCATAACTGGCATCCGCGTACGACCATGAATTTTTTGCGGCAGCGGGGCGATGACAATCGGAGCAATCCAATTGCACAATTGGCCCGGTTGGGCCACGGCGAATGGGTTTCAGGTGGAGCGCGTGATTCAGTTTTATGGTTGAAGGATCCCGGCGGTTTTCGCGTATCACAGCGAATTCCGGATGGCCGTCAGCCAAGTCGCGGATGTGCTGCGAGTATCGTGAAGCCGCCCCGTGGTTCGAAGATTGGCGTGACACTCGGTGCAGGATTTTTCGCTGGTGGCGGCAATATTTATGCGGCCGCGATGCTCGGTGTGGCACGTCGCGCAATCGGGAGTGCTCACCTGACTAGCGTGGTGGATCGGCCGTCATGACACGAGAGACAAGCCTGATTTTGGACCTTGGCCGAGAAGACCGAGGCCTTCTGGACGTGGCACGCCGCGCATTGCGTTTCGAGGACGGCGTGCGCGCGGACATGCGGCCGCTGCTGTATACCCGCGCATCTTTGTGGAAGGCGTACCAGAAAATCCACCCTATGGCCAACACCGGCGCGAGAAGACTCAGCCAGAGCTTAGCGCGCTTCAGAGGTGTCGACCTCTTGAAGTAGTTGAGATCGATGCGCTGCGCGAGTTTTTTGGTGGTGCGTGTTCTAGCCACGTTGTTTTTCCAACCGCTGATCGAAGCGCGCTAATTGCGCACGCGCTACTTCAAAAATCGTCACTCAATACTTCAGCGCCATAACGGCGTGCACGGCGCCCAACACAATCAATGCTAGCGAAATGGGAATGTGCACGAGCAGCCAGAGGTGAAGCCAGCGGTACAAACGCTGTTGCTTTTTAAGTTGCCGGGCTTCTTCGCACACGTCCTCCAAATCATCGACGGTGGCATGAGCACCCACTGGAAGCAGCGTGCGCAAACCTGAAAATCCGAGTTGGGACCTGTGCGCGTCAGAAACTAACAACCGATGTTCTGCGGGGCGCTCAAGAAAAGGGCGCACCTCATTGAAATAAAAATGACGAAGCGGGGAGCTCTCCTCTTCGCTCAGCAACAAAATTTCGGCGGCCGGCGCGACGGCGGCACTGCCTTTTGTGGGCGCGGCCATCGGACGCATGGCGGTAAATCCTCCGGCGCGCTGAATTTCCTCCTCCGAGGTCTTGCTACAGCCGATAGCGCCGCATAGACCTTCCAGCGTGCGGTCAGCCTCTTCGAGCAGCAGGTTGCGAACATTGCCGATCTCGTCGTAGATGGTTTCCAGCGGCACATCGGCGGTCATCACGCGGGGGATGTAGTGCTGCAGCACTGCGCCGAAAAGACCGCTAAACACGGTGAAAATGAGCAGCCACATCAGCACGCGCGTGAGTGTGCCGCCAAAGTTAAATCCGCCGTGAAAAAGGATGATCGGCAAACTGAGTGCGCCAAGCCAGAGATGGCCGCGCATCCATGCCTGGGCTCGCCCTAGCCGCCATACCGGCACACGCTTCCTAGCGCCAAGCAGCGCGGCAAAAAGCATGAACGCAAAACCGAGAACGCCGAAAGCGAGCCCAATAGCGCTCCCACCAGTAGCACCCTGAATGGAATTGTGCGCGTAGACGATATAAGCGATCAGCGAGACGGCAAAAATTATCGCAGAAGCGATGGCCCAAGTGCGTTGGGTGCTGTCAATACGCATCCGCGAATGCTCCGTCTTAGTAGGTCGGCAACTGGCCGATAGCATCGGCGAAAAACTTTTTCGGATCGACGCGATGAGCGGCATCGTGCGGGCATGCATAAACACAACTCGGCTCCGCCAGATTGGTGCACAGGTCGCAGGAAGTGGCTTTTTGTTTTATGACCGCTTTGGTGCGGCCGGGATGGTCGGGATCCCCGTTCATCACCTGAAACGGATGCAAATTAATATTGCCGTAAGGACAATTGCGCGCGCACAGGCCACAACCGATGCACCAATCCTCGATGATGACTTCGAGCGAGTTGCGGCGGCGAATGGAGCCGACCGGGCAGCCCACCATCCACAGGGGATCGCGGCATTGGCGGCAACTGGTGGCAATCAGATATTGCTCGAAGCGCAAACCATCGCGAACCAGACGGGTAACACCATCGTGAGCGTCCGCGCAAGCGTTAACGCAGGCATCGCAGCGCGTGCATTTCTGCAGATCGAGGACCAGCAAACTCTGCGCTTCCATCAAGCCCTGTGAAAGAAATTGATCCAGCGGTACGGAGTCGACGGTTTTAAGCCGTTGCTCATTGGCGAGGCGGCGCTCGTCGGCGACCACTTCCAGGCCCTTTCGAACGGCGGGGAAGCGCTCGACCATTTGACGAAAATCATCGCCGGCGATGCGAACTACTTCCACGTGATCCAGAGCGGTGCACATGGCGGTTCGCACTCCGCCGCCGAGCAAGCCAATTTCACCGAAATAATCTCCGCGCGAGAGGTACGCGAGAACCATCTCTCCGCCAGGATAATTTTCTGAGATTTTCACGAAGCCGATGCGTATGAGGTAAAAGCTGTCCGCGGGATCGCCCTGGCGCGCGATAACCTCGCCGGGGGCGAAGCGTTGCAGTTCCACGCTTTGCTTCAAGTGATCGATGAAGTCCGGCGAGAGATCGGCAAACATGGGCACGCCACGAAGATGGTTTTCTAAAGCGTGCGCGCGATAGTTGGCGTCGATCTGCGCTCGGAAAGTTTTGTTCTTCATCATGATGTCGAGGACGTTGCGCAGCATCTCATAGGCGACGACATCGGATTCGGCGCGCACGGTGGCTGAGCGCGGATAAAAATTCAGGCACGTCATTTCACCAAACAGGTCGCCAGGACCGAGTGAGGCGACCGGATTGCCGTAGCTAAGGTCGACGGAGGCGTCGATGGGGATGGTGCGGTCGCGAGTTTCTTCGTCGCGAACATCCTCGCGACGGTTGACCAGCGTGCTGGTGAGGCGCTTGAAAAATCCCTTGGCGCCGCCGTGAGTCTTTACGTGTGCGATCGGGCTGGAGATGGAAACTTTGGCGGCGCCTTCTACGATGTAAAACGCCGTGGATCCGAACTCGCCCTCGCGACAGATCACTTCACCTTTGCGGTATCGCCTTTTAACGATAGCGCCGCGATTTAGTTCCAGGAATGTGCCGGACACGCCTTTGAATACGGGGATGCGAAGAAGCTCTTCGGCTTGGAATGTATATCCGTCCTCCGAGGCGGCGATGGAGGTGCCGGCGACGCCTTTGTTGGTGAGCGCGCCGGTGGGACACGAGACCATACATTCGCCGCAGGAGATACACGTGGAATTGCCCATGGGCGCATTCAAATCGAAGGCGATGCCGGTTGAATATCCTTTGCCCATGCGCCCGAGGACAAAATTGCTTTTGATTTCGTCGCAGCCGCGAATACAACGATCGCAAAGGATGCACGCGTCATGATCGACTGCGATGGCCAGCGAAGAATCGTCGAGGCCGCGCGCGACGGTGCGTTTGGCGAAACGAGACTGCTCGATGCCTGCCGATTTTGCCAGCGTTTCCAGTTCACAATCGCCTGACTTTTGTTGACGCGCGCAGGGCGAGGGATGATCCGCCATCAACAATTCAAGAAGGGTTTTGCGGGCTGCCAAAACCTTGGCGGAATTAGTTTCCACTTTCATTCCGGGTTCGGCGGGACGAACGCAGGAGGCGCCAAGAACCGCGCTCCAGTGTCGACCAAGCAGAGGCGACAAACGCCCACGGGAGTTTCGTTTTGCAGATGGCACAACGTGGGTATAGCGATTCCGTTTATTCGTGCGGCATCGAAAACACTCGTTCCAGCAGGAACGGACACAGCTCGACCATCGATAGTGATGTTGACGAGTCCGGGAGGTGAGGAGACAGTGGCCATTATTTATTTATTTCGCGGGTTATGGAGGTAAACGTCACGGCCGTATACCTACCCGTTGCGTTTCGACGGAGCGCGCTGGTTTGGTAAAACAGATTCCGCTGGGGCATTGCCCTTTTAAAACGTGAGCGTCAACTTCGGCACGAAAATGTTTTAGCACCGACTGGATGGGCGCGGGAACAATCTGGCCAAGACCGCAGATGGATGCGAGGCCCATGGCCAAAGACAGTTCGTCAAGCAGCACCAGGTCGGCGCGATATTGTGTTTCCGGCAGCGCGCCCTGGGTCCAACGCGCCAGCAAATCCACCATTTTCTGCGAGCCTACGCGGCATGGCACGCATTTGCCGCAAGACTCGTTGCGATAGAAGCGCACGGCGTTGAGGGCCATGTCCAGCATGCAGGTGGTGTCATCGCAGACGACAATGGCGCCGGAACCCAGCATAGAGCCGGCATCGGCAAGGGCTTTAAAATCCAGACGCACGTCGACCATCGAAGCGGGTAGGTAACCCGAAGAAGGACCGGAAGGCGCGAAAGCTTTCAAACTTCGGCCGCCGCGGATTCCGCCGGCGTACTTGAAAAGGACTTCGCGCATGGGAATGCCGGAAGGAACTTCAAAAATTCCTGGATTGACGACGTGGCCACTGACGCCAACGAACTTCACGCCGCGTGAGCCACCCTGGCCCTGCGATTTAAACCATTCGACGCCGCGAGCGAGAATTGCGGCACGTTCGCGAAGGTTTCGACGTTATTCAGCACGGTGGGTTTCTGAAATAGGCCGGCCTGAACGGGGAAGGGCGGTTTGTTCCGGGGCTCAGCGCGACGGCCTTCAATGGCTTCGATCAACGCGGTTTCTTCACCGCAGATATAGCCGCCGGGGCTGACAAAAACTTCCAGATCGAAGGCGAGTGCGCTGCCAAGGATATTCTTTCCCAACAGTTTTTCGGCGTAACACTTGGCGATCTCGGTGCGAAGAATTTCTTCTTGGGCGTGATATTCGTGGCGAATATAGAGGATGCCTTTTTTTG
>CAVPKZ010000159.1:0-12637 GCA_963705755.1 uncultured Acidobacteriota bacterium
GGCGATGTTTCGTCCTCACTGCGAGACGGTGGTGATCAACTCCGACGATAGTCTCCGGACACGACATCCGCACTGGCAGCACATCGGCAATGACGGGTACTTTACCGACCAATGGAACGCGGCTCTGAAGAGATTTAACGGCGACGTCTTTGTACATATTCAGGCGGACCTCTGGCCGACGAAGATTCCGCAGGTGCTAACGGAAGCCGCGCGCTACATCGCTGACTTCGCAGTGGGCGTATACGCCCCAAATGTAGATTTCAATCCACACATTTATCGGCGAGCATCACTGCGGAAGTTGGCCAATGGTGTTTACGAAGTTCCGGCCACGGATAATTCCTACTGGGCCATCCGCTCCGAGGTAATGCGAAACATGCCGCGTGTGGACCCGCGCGTGAATCGACTGGGATGGGGAATCGAATATCTCGTAAGCGCGGTGGCCCGGCGCTCCGGATTTAAAGTAGTGCGGGATTACCGCTTTACAGCGGGGCACTTGAAGAAGAGGGGATACAACAATGAGCAGGCTTCAAAAGAGTTTGCGGAATTGAGAAACAGGCTCGATACAGACCTATACGAGGACATGCGGGCGTTGGAGCAAGAACGCGACGGATTGGTCATTCACCACACGTGGCAGAAACCTGTCGCGAGGGTACTGACTGCGGCTCGGAGTCGCGCCAGTCGAGGCGCGCTAATCCTGCGAAGGCGGGTGCTGGAGTTCTAAGAAGTGCGCGAGAGAAGTGCAGACGATTGGAAAGGAAACAATGGGCGCAAGTCACAAAATCGTAGTTACCGGGGCTGGCGGCTTCATTGGAGGCGCGCTCGTGGCGGACCTGCGCAGGGAAAATCGCAACAACCTCCGTGCTGTGGACATCAAACCTTGTAACGAGTGGTACCAGTGCTTCCCGGATGTTGAGAATCTTTCGCTCGACTTGAACTTAAAAGAAAATTGCGAGGCGGCTGCCGAGGGCGCCTCAGATATTTATAACCTTGCTTGCAACATGGGTGGTATGGGATTTATCGAAAATAATAAAGGGCTATGCATGTTGTCAGTGTTGATCAATACGCACATGCTGCAAGCGGCTTTGCAATATGGCACGAAGCGGTTTTTCTATGCGTCTTCCGCGTGCGTCTACAACGCGGACAAGCAAACTACGTTTGAGGCTCCTTCCCTGGTGGAAGCGGATGCGTATCCGGCGCTTCCGGAAGATGGCTATGGCTGGGAGAAACTATTTTCAGAAAGAATGTGCCGGCACTTCCGGGAGGATTTCGGACTCTATACCAGGGTGGCCCGATTCCACAATGTTTACGGCCCGTGGGGAACGTGGTGCGGTGGGCGGGAAAAGGCGCCGGCGGCGATATGTCGAAAGGTAATTGAAGCCAAAGTCTCCGGCAAGCTTAAGATCGAAATCTGGGGTAGTGGAAATCAGACACGTAGTTTCATGTTCATTGATGATTGCATCGAAGGAATTCAGAAGATTATGGATTCCGATATTCGGGAACCAATCAATCTAGGATCGAGTGAGGCGGTAACGGTCAACCAGTTGGTGGACATGGTGGAGACGATTGCTGGAATTAGGCTTGATCGAACATATGATTTGAGCGCGCCGAAAGGCGTCAACGGTCGAAACAGCGACAACACGTTGATCAAACACTATTTGAACTGGGAACCGAATACACCGCTTGCAAGTGGCCTGGCCAAGACTTATCGCTGGATTTGCGAACAGTATGCCGCGAGAGGTGCGGCGAGACGGGCGTCCGCGCTGACGATGGCGCGGTAGCTTGATTCGCGAAATATCCAGTAAATATCATTTCCTTCCGCCTTATTAAGCTCACAACCAAGTGCTGGTGTTTGTTCGCGAAGACATGTGGTTCGACTGCTGAGGGTACAACCGAAGCAGAGGTATAATCCGCGTGTCTATGGCGTTAGCGGCAGGTACGAAACTGGATGGCGACCAGGTTCTTAGCCTGTTGGGCGAGGGCGGGATGGGAGAGGTATACCGCGCTCGTGACCCAGTTTTAAAACGCGACGTTGCCATCAAAGTCTTGCCTCAATTTGTTTCGCAAGATCCAGACCGCATGCGGCGATTCCAACAAGAAGCACAGGCCGCCGCGGCCCTCAACCATCCAAATATTCTAGCGGTCTACCAACTCGGTAATTTCGAAGGCACGACGTATCTTGTCTCGGAGTTGCTGGAAGGCGACACGCTGCGTCAGGAATTGACGCACGGTGCGCTGCCCGCGCGCAAAGCTATTGATTACGGCGTGCAGATCGCACACGGATTGGCGGCGGCACACCACAAAGGAATCGTGCACCGCGATCTGAAACCGGAAAATATTTTTATCACCAGGGACGCGCAGGCGAAGATTCTCGATTTTGGTCTGGCGAAGTTGATACTTCCCGAAGACAGCGACACGATGACGGCGCACGATCAAACAACGCCGGGACAGGTGATGGGCACCGCAGGTTACATGGCGCCGGAGCAGGTGCGCGGCGAAACAATTGACCATCGCGCGGATATTTTTGCATTTGGGGCGATCTTGTACGAATTGGTGACGCGCCAGAGAGCATTTAAGAAGCCAACGTCGGCGGAGACGATGACGGCCATTCTGCACGAGGATCCACCGGCAATTCGGCCGAGCATCGAAGGCCTTTCACCGGGACTATTGCGAATCGTGCAGCGGTGCCTTGAGAAAAAGCCAGAGAGGCGATTTCAGTCGGCATCGGATCTGGCGTTCGCGTTGGAGGCGCTTTCGGATTTCACTCAGACTGCGTCGGCTGTTTCTGGGCATACTGCGGTCGAACAAGTTGGTGCCGGGCGTGCCGGGGAATCGTCGGGAACATGGAAATGGGTCGCTGCGGTAGTGTTTTTTGCGGCGCTTGTTGCAGGGATGATTGTCTGGTTGAGGATGGCACCCGCGGTCCCAGTGGTGGAGTCGGTTACGCAACTCACGGATGACGGCGAGCCGAAGACTGGCCAACTGGTTAGCGATGGATCGCGAGTTTATTTCAACGAAGGACCGACCGGGAGCTGGAAGATCGCGCAAGTCTCGACGACAGGCGGGCGAACATCGCAGGTGGATACACGGGTTGCGAGTCCATGGGTTGCTGGGGTTGCACCGGATAATTCGGCGTTGCTCGTTTCTGCTGGCGGATATGAAGACGGTATTTATCCTTTATGGTTGGTTCCGATTCCGGCCGGCGAGCCTCGCCGTCTGGGCACCCTCGCGGGAAGTGATGAGGCTTTCTTTCCCGATGGACGAATTTTGTTTGTTAACTACAGAGACTTGTACGCGGCCGAGAAGGACGGTTCGAATCCGCGCATGCTGGCCTCGATGGATGGCTATATTCAAGATCCCAGCGTGTCTCCTGATGGAAAGAACGTGACGGCGACTTTATATACACGAGGATGGGCTTCCTCGAAATTGGTGGAAATCGGAGCCGATGGGGCCGGTCTACGGACGATCCTAAGCTCAGGTAAGGATGGAAGGCCTTGCTGTAGCAGCTGGACTCACGACGGAAAATATTTGGTGTATGAAACTGAGCATCGGCAAGGCTCAGATCTTTGGGCGCTTCCGATGCAAACGGGATTTTTCGGCCGGGGCAAAGCGCCCATTCGAGTCACTGCTGGACCGCTTGAATATTCCGGCGGGGGACTGAGCCGTGACGGGAATCAAATTTTTGCTATTGGCACCAAGCGTCGCGGTGAACTTGTTCACTTTGATTTGCAGGCGCAGCAATTCCTGTCATTCCTGGGCGGAATTTCCGTGATCAATCCTACGTTTTCCAAGGATGGGAAATGGGTGACGTACACTTCTTACCCGGACCATAACTTGTGGCGCAGCCACTCCGACGGAACGGAGCGCACGCAACTTACTTACCCTCCAATGAAAGTACAGGGCCCAGCCATTTCTCCCGACGGAAACAAGGTGGCTTTTACCAGCCCTCAATACGACATCTATTTGGTGGGAGCAGATGGCGGGGCGCCCAAAAGTAGTGGAGCATTCCCTGGCCCCCAATTGGTCGCCGGACGGAAACGTGCTGCTATTTACCTCTTACTATGGATACGACCGGCCGGCGGCAGAGAGACACCAAAGTTATTTGCAGACTTTCGATTTACGAACCAAAGAGTTGAAGGTAGTGCCGTCTTCGGAAGGCAAAGGCGGAGGAATATGGGTCGGGCAAGACGGGCTGATAGCGGGAGGGGAGGCGTTTACAAAATTACTGTATTTTGATTTTAAGTCACAGAAATGGTCGGAACTTCTTTCCGGCAACTTTGTGACGTGGTCCGCTTCGCTCGATGGAAAGTACCTCTACTTCACGACCGGTGGCGCGGAGCCGCAGGCGAAACGTATCCGTTTGTCCGAAGGGAAGGTAGAAACTATCGCAAATTTGAGTGGTCTTCGGCGAGTGGTGGACGCAATCGAGGGGATTCCACAGATTGCCACAGCGCCAGACGGTTCAATAGTGTTTACCCGCGATATCGGCACGCAGGAAATTTACGCACTGAATATAAAATGGCCGTGAGCCCTTTCTCGCTTGGCAGAGGACCGTGTACCTTGGCCGTCAGGGCCAGATTCACGTCGAGGAGTTTCGGGGGACAAACTCCTGAAGCGCAGCGATAACCAACCTGTTGTCACCGTCCATGAGCCGCTAAGGCGACTCTTCATGAAGGTATTTGACCGGAGGTGTTGGCTGTTTCGCACTCGGTAGAGGATGGCGAAATGGTGACGCCTGTCCCACGAGAGTGTTGCGGCGGTTTTTGTGAGACGCCTATACTGGCAGGAAGTCGCTTTTTCGGCGTGGGATTGTCTCTGGAATCGCCGGGGATGTCGACGAGCACGGATAGCCATACCTATAAAGGATCAAGGTTCAACACACGTGGAGGAAGTGAAGCAGTTTCCGGCCATCGAACGACGCCGCAACGCGTCTGTTTCATATGAACAACGCGAAGCCGGGGAAGTCGCGATCTTCCAGGAGCTAGGGAAGGCGCTGACGTCGTCGCTGCAGCTCGATCAGGTTCTTCGCACCATCATGGAGAAGATCGACGAATTTCTGCGTCCGGACAACTGGTCGCTGCTGCTGCTGGACGAGGCCAAGCAGGAATTGTATTTCGAGTTGGTGGTGGGCAAAGCGTCGCCGTCACTAAAGGATGTGCGTATCAAAATCGGGCAGGGAATCGCCGGATGGGTGGCGCAGAACGGGGAAACTGTGGTGGTGCCCGACACCGCGAAAGATACGCGATTTTTTGGTCAGGTGGACGAGAAGACCAAGACAGAAACGCAATCCATCGTCGCGGTGCCGGTAAAGTTTCGTGATACCTGCCTGGGAGTGATTGAGCTGATCAATTGCATGGGGCCCGATGGGTTTGACAACCGCGATTTGAAATTGCTGGAAGCGCTGGCGGACTTTGCCGCGATTGCCCTGGAAAATGCGCGGCACGTAAAGAGAATTCACGAGCTGACCATTACGGATGACTGCACGACATTGTATAACGCGCGGCACATGGGTTTTATTCTGGATACCGAGATTTATCGCTCGCAACGGTACAACTACGAATTCTCCCTGGTGTTTATTGACCTGGATCATTTCAAGCAGGTGAACGATACCCACGGGCACCTGGTGGGTTCTGCGGCTGCTGGCGGAAATTGGGAACGCGCTGAAGAATAAGTGCCGGTTGATCGATTTTGCGTTTCGTTATGGGGGAGATGAATTTGTGCTGCTGTTGCCGCAGACTTCCAAAGAGAGCGCGTTGAATGTTGCGCGGCGGTTGCACAAGATGATCCGGGAAAGTAAGTGGCTGGAATCCGAAGGTTTGAATATTAAGGTTACAACGAGTCTCGGGGTGGCTTCCTACCCGGCGGACTCCAGATCGAAGGAAGGGCTGCTGCATCTGGCCGATGAGGCCATGTACCTGGTGAAAAACACCAATCGTGATAGCGTGGCGGCGGCTAATGTGGGAGTTTTGCCGGATACCGTGGCGAAGACTAAATTCGCTGAGCAGTAACAATTTTTCTGCAAGCGCCAAAGGTTAAACGAGTAGGTCAGTCCCCAACAGAAGCAAAATCGTGTTCCTTGGAGTCATCTGACGCTCTCCGATCCCCTCCCTTTCGGCGTTCCTGTTGAAGAAATTACAGTTCGGTTTGGCCATCCACGTTAACTCCATTTTTTCTTGTTACGTAACCATACAATTGCCTAGCAACGTAAATCGCCAAGACCAAGAAGCAGCTGGCAGCATACGTGGCAAGTATCAAGGTGTGAGCGCCAATCATAGTTATGCCGCAGATTGAAATGTGTCAATCGTCTGGAAGTTGCATTTCCAGCAGTACTGGCAAAAAGGCAAATTTCGGTCTGTCGCTCCAGGTTCGGGAGATACACACCTCGAAAAGTTTGTTTAACTTGATGATATGAAACGAAGCGAAGCCGCGCGTTATGCGCGCTGGTCTGCCACCCTGGCGCTATTGCTGGCGCTCGCCACCGTCGCCGTGTATGTGCAGCATAAGGTGATTGCACGGGTGCAAAAAAGAGGAGCGCCTCCGGCTGCGCCGCTGAACGTGGAGCGGCAATCCAACGGTCTGACATTTTCGAAGGTAGACGGCGACCGTAAGATTTTTACCGTGGAAGCCTCTAAATCCACGGAGTTCCGCAATCGGGAAGCCAGCCTGCTGGAAGAAGTAAAGATCACCATTTTTGGGCAGCAGGGCGACCGGCACGACATTATTCGCACGCACAGTTGCCAATATGCCAAAAGCAATGGCGCGATCAATTGCAGCGGCACAGTGCAGATCGACCTGCAAACGGCCGCAGAGGCGGAGTTGGCAAAAAAACGCGGAGCCAAAGAAACCACGAGTCACGTGGGGCATGTTGAGACGCGCAACGTCACGTTCGATCAGGCTAGCGGCACCGCGCATACGGGTGAGCGCGTCACCTTCACATTTCCGGAGGGAAGTGGCGAGGCCATGGGAGTGGAATATAACTCCCGACTGGGAACGATGAAATTGCTGCGCGATGTGAAGATGACTTTGGTTCAAAGTGGCGGGCCGGCGGGCACGGCAGGGCAGGAGGTGCATGTGACCGGCGCGAGCCTGGACTTCGATCGTGATACACGATTGTTGCATTTGGAGGGGCCGGCGCACGCGCGAACGCAAACTGCGCAGCTGGATGCCGGGGAGATGACGTTGAATCTGGATGAGGATTTTCGCGCGCGAAAGCTGCTCGCGACGGCTGGTGGGCACGGCAACAGGCCACACGCGGTGTCATCAGCGGCCTCCGGACCCATGGACTTGACAGCGAATATTTTGACGGCGTGGTTCGATCAGGACGGCAGGCTCAAAAGACTTGACGCCGCTGGCAAAGTGGAAGGTTCACGAAAAAGTGGCGCTGAAGATGAGGAATTTACGGCCGCGAATTCTTCCGTGGAACTGTGGCCGGAGATCAGCCAACCGAAGCTAATAAATATGGATGGAGACGTAATACTCAAAACAAGTACCAAGACAGGACAAACACGAATACTGGAAACCGATAAAGCTCGCATGGAATTTACGGAGGGCAACGACGATAAGCCCAGCCAGCCAAACAAGGCAGAGACACTGGCGCCGGGCACGATTCAATGGACGGATGCGCAAGGAAATGGAAAGGTGGGCGACAGTCCGGATGCGGACAAAGATAGAGCGACGCGGACGAAGTTAAGTGCTGACAAGTTTGTGCTCGATTTTACTGGTGGCAAAGCGACGCAGTTGGCGGCGAATGGAAACGTGCAGGCGCAGCGAGACATTCCTGGCGCTCCTTCGCAAATCACCACTGCGAAGCGCGGTGTGACGCATTTACTTGCCAATGGCGGTTGGTCGCAAATCGAGCTGAACGAAAATGTGAAGTTCAAAGAAGGAGAGCGAAGCGGACAGGCAGATCATGCGGTAGCAGTGAGCGCCAGCCAGATCACCACCCTGAGCGGACAGGCCATGGTGCGGGATGCTTCGACGGAAACCCGCGCGGCCAACATTATTTTTATTCAGGCTACTGGCGATATTCGCGCCGAGGGCGGGGTGCGCTCGCGAACGTTTGCAGCGCGCGGGGCAAGCTCGCAAGTTTCCGGGACGACACCGCAATTTTCCAACGAGCCCGCGAACATCACTGCCGAGAAAATGCAGGCGAATGCCAAGAGCGGGCGCGCTCTCTACAGCGGGCATGCGCGACTTTGGCAGGGCGATTCCGTGTTGGAGGCCGATTCCATAGAGCTACTGCAGAAGAGCCGGCAACTGAATGCCACGGGCAAGGTTCGCTCGGTCTTTCCTCAGGCGGCAGGACATGATGTGCCCAACTCACCTGGGACTAATAAACCCTCGAAGAAGCCCAGCTTGTGGCACATCGCTTCGGAGACACTCACGTATCTGGATTTGGAAAATCGCGCGCACCTGGAGGGCAACGTGGTGGTGCAATCGGATGTGCAACGAATGCGAAGCGATTTGCTTGATTTGTATTTTACCCGCGCCAACGCGGCAGGCGCCGCGGAGAAGAGTTCAAATGGTGCAACTGGCGCGCAGCAAATCAGCCGCGCGGTGGGGACCGGCAGAGTTGTCGTGGACGAGCAGACGCGCAAGGCTATCGCGGAGCGCGCGGAGTACACGGCGGCGGACGGAAAATTTGTGATGAGCGGCGGGAATCCGACGCTCTTTGACGGAACGCAAGGGACCACCACGGGCCGTCAATTGACCTTCTTTTTAGCGGATGATACGATCATCGTCGATTCAGAAAAAGGCTCGCGAACATTGACGAAACATCAAGTCCAGAAATGACGAGGTATGCTGAATCTCCAGGCTGTTGAGTTAAGTAAGACGTACCGCGGCCGCAAGGTCGTCGACGATGTGGAGCTGGAGATTGGTCAGGGCGAAGTTGTGGGGCTGCTCGGCCCCAATGGTGCCGGAAAAACCACAACATTTTATATAATGGTGGGGTTGACGCGGCCCGATTCCGGGCGTGTGTTGTTAAACGGCGAAGAGATTACAGATTTACCAATGTACTTGCGGGCCCGCAGCGGAATAAGCTATCTACCTCAGGAACCTTCCGTTTTTCGGCAACTCACCAGTGAAGAAAATCTTCTAGCGGTGCTGGAGACACTACCCCTTACGCCCGAGCAACAGCGCGATCGCCTTGAGGAATTGATCGTACAGATGGGCCTGGAGACGGTGCGCAGCAGCAAGGCGTATGTGCTTTCCGGGGGAGAGCGGCGGCGGCTTGAAATCGCGCGATCGTTGACGCTATCGCCTTCGTTTATTTTGCTGGATGAGCCGTTCTCGGGGATCGATCCCCTGACGGTGAAAGATCTGCAGGAAACCATTCGCGATCTTAGCCGGTCGGGGATCGGTATTTTGATTACCGATCACAACGTGAGGGAAACACTGAACGTAACGGATCGCGCGTATATCGTGAATCATGGGAAAATAATGGCGCAGGGTACACCCGAAGCCTTGAGCAACGATGCTGAAGTTCGACGGGTTTATCTGGGCGATCATTTTAGATTGAACTAGCGGGCCAGAAACAGAGGATTGAAACGGAATGGCGTGGCAAGGACTAAAACTAAACCTCAGGGTGTCGCAGAAGCAGATTTTGACGCCCGGTTTGGTGCAGATGGTCAGCGTGCTGGCGCTGAACCGGCTGGAGCTGCGCGAAATGATTAACCAGGAAATGATCGCCAATCCGGTGCTTGAAGAGTTAAGCGAAGAACCCACCCAAACCGATAATTACAGCGACGAAAATTTCCTGAAAGCGGAAACGGAAAAGGTTCCGGAAAAGCCGGAAGCCAATCCGTTTGATGAGTTCGACGTGGGAAGCTTCTTTAACCAGTATCTGGATACCGGTGGCGATGGCGGAAAATCGCAAGAGCGGGAAGTCTCCGAGCGGCCGTCGTTCGAGAAATTTTTATCTTCGCCGACCGGTTTGAGCGAGCACCTCGCCTGGCAGCTTAGCGTGACGATTTGCTCGGAGACGGTGCAGGAACTGGCGGAAAGTATCATTGGAAATCTGGACGAGAATGGCTATTTGACGGCGTCCGTTGAAGAGTTGCTGCAAGGCGGGAAATATTCTCAAGACGATTTGGACGATGCGCTGGCGGTGGTGCAGGATTTTGATCCCATAGGGGTGGGGGCGCGGGATTTGCGTGAGTGTTTGCTACTGCAAATCAAGGCGTTTGATCCGACGAATACTTTGGCGCAACAAATTGTTTCCGATCACTTAAAACAGGTGCAAGGGAATCAATTGAAGGAAGTGGCGCGCGCTTTGAACCGGCCGTTGGAGGTGGTGAAGCGTTCTCTGGATGTTATTCGCAAGCTCGATCCGCGACCGGGATTGCGCTACAACAAAACCGAGCCGCGGTTGGTTGAGCCTGACGTATATTTTCGCAAAGTGGACGACCAATGGGTTGCCTTTTTGAATGAAGATGACATGCCGCAGCTGCGCTTGAGCCCTACCTACCGGCGATTGCTGGTTAAGGATGCTTCCGACCGCGATGTCAGGAATTATGTGAAAGAGCGGTTTACGGCAGCGATTCAGCTGATGAAGAATATTGAGCAGCGGAAGCACACCATTTTGCGGGTGTGCCAGTCCATCATCGCCAGGCAAGGCGAGTTTCTGGATCACGGGCAGGACGCGCTGAAGCCCATGATGATTAAAGAAGTAGCAGAAGAAGTTGGCGTGCATCCTTCTACCGTCAGCAGAGCGGTAGCGAGCAAGTACGCGCACACTTCGCAAGGCGTGCTGGAGCTGCGGTCATTTTTCAGCGAATCGGTAAACGGGCCGGAGGGCGGCGCGATGTCGTTGCTGACCCTGAAGCGCGTAGTAAAAAAGATGATCGAAGAAGAAGATGGCACGAAGCCTCTGACCGATGAGCAGATCGCGAAGAAACTGGATGATGCGGGCATTCACGTTACGCGTCGCACGGTGGCGAAATATCGCGAAGACATGAGAATTCCCAGCACCCACCAGCGCCGAGTGAAGAGTTAAGGCGCGCGCCCCTGTGAAACGGCCGCCGACGAGACACGATGCGCAACACCTCGTCGTTCTCACCGGACTTTCCGGCTCCGGAAAAAGCACGGTACTAAAATCCTTCGAAGACATGGGTTTTTATTGCGTCGACAATCTTCCCGTCGAGTTGATGCCCATTTTTGCGGAGCTGCATGGCGCAGGGGATGGCGACTTTGCGCGCGCGGCTTTGATGATTGATGCGCGCGAGGGACTACAACTGCAGAAGCTGCCTCCCTTGCTCAAACATTTGCGCAAGGATCATCCCATTTCTCTGGTGTTCATCGAGGCGCAGGATGATGCGCTAATGCGCCGCTATAGCGAAACGCGGCGGCCGCACCCGCTGGGCAAGAATTATTCGGTGCGTGAGAGTCTGCGCCGCGAGCGCGAATTGATGGCGCCGATCCGAAAGCTCGCGGATGTGGTGATCGACACGACGCAGTTCAATGTGCATGAGCTGCGGCAATTCGTTACGGAGCGGTTCAAAAATCCCGACAAGCGACCTTTAATGGTTTCGGTGGTGAGCTTTGGATATCGGTACGGGGTGCCGACCGACGCGGACCTGGTGTTTGATGTGCGATTTCTGCCGAATCCGCACTTCGTTCCGCGGTTGCGTGAATTTACCGGGAAAGACCCCAAGGTGCGCCGATATATTCGCTCCTTTCCTCAGACCGGGGAGTTTTTGCGGCGTGTCGAAGGCCTGCTGTCGTATTTGATTCCTCACTATGCGCGAGAAGGCAAAAGTTATTTGACGATTGCTTTTGGCTGTACCGGGGGAAGGCACCGGTCGGTGATGATGTCTGAAGCGGTGAAAAGATATCTGGAAAAGCGCGGCACCACCGCGAAAGTCGTGCACCGCGATATTGAAAAATGAAACTTGGATGGCCGCTTGAACGAGGGTCGCAACCGTTAGCTGCTAGACGGTGCGGTAACTTGACACACCCCTCTGGCGGCGAATAGCGTACCAAGAGAGTCGTTCGGGGAGTCTGAAGCGTGGCATCGCTGTTCTCACCACAATTAAAGCGGCTGTTGGCGTACGTGCGACCGTACTCGCTACGGCTGGTCGCAGGTGTATTGCTGCTAGCGTACGTGGCGCTGGCTGAGGGCGGCGTCGCACTGATGGTAGCGCCCGCAGTGGATCGCGTTTTGAATCCTGCCGCTGTGGGCTCGCTGTTGGCGCTGGTGAAATTGCCGTGGTCGGGACGAACCATTTATCTTAATGATTTTTTTCCGCCAAGAATTCATAACGTGTGGACCGTTTTCACTTTTGCCCTAATAATCCTCTATTTTTCAAAAGCCGTTGCGGAATATTTCAGGGACCACGGAGATTCAGTACGTGGCCAGGCGGGCAGTAACCGATTTGCGCAACCAGGCGTATGCGCGATTGATACCGGCAACCCATGGGTTTTTTTCAGCACAACTCCACGAGGCACTGCACTCCACGGTGATCAATGATGTGGAGCGCACCCGGCCCGCGCTCAGCGAATATCTGGCCGACCTGGTTCAAAAAGGATTTACGTTTCTGGTGTTTGTAGCCGTGCTGCTGCTGGTGAATTGGAAGATGGCGCTTGGAGCCGCGTTGCTTTTGCCGCTGGTGAACAATACGCAACTGTTGAACCATAACAA
>CAVPKZ010000160.1:0-16227 GCA_963705755.1 uncultured Acidobacteriota bacterium
AGGGCAATTCGATTCCCGAGTTTCCATTGAATTCCTCTTCACCAATTCTGCGTGCGCAAGGCGGAGCCTCTACTTCGGGCATGGGTGGCGCCCAGGACGGCGGTGTTTCCCAGCAGTTGTCCTCACTGCGCACTGGGCAAGGTCAGTCTCCAACTACTCCGGAGAGGAGCAGCCAGGTCTCGGACGATCGTAGCTCCAGAACGGCCCCAAATGTTTGCCGCCTCACAGGGGTATTTGTCCGGAGCAGGAGGCGACCTCGGGCTCTCGCCTTTAGACATCGGTGGCACAGGAGGTATCGCTCCGATAGATACCAGCCGGCTTCCGCAAGACTATGTTCTCAGCGCAGTCGCGAAAAAAGTCGCCCCCGACCGACGGAGATGCGCCCGAGTCCCTTGGACCTATCACCGGTATCCACTGGTTCATCGGCCAAACCCATACGCCGATATTCCCTCGCTTTACGACATGTACGTACAAGCTTCTGCCAAACAAGGGCCCATGGAACGGTTTGGACTCCAGGTTTTCCGCAACCAGGGTGGTGCTTCAGAGCAGAATTTCCGATTGATTTGCCGGGCGGTTCTGATTACATGGCTGGTCCCGGGATGGCTCGGCCATTCATTTCTCGGGCGCGTTTCGGCAGCCACCTCTCCACCTGAGACAGGGAAGCGGCGTATTTCGGCTTCCCGAATCTGGTCGGGTTTCTGGTGGGCGGCGTCATACGCTTGCCGAAGTTCACAAAGAACGGCGTGCAGAAAGTATTGCGCTCCAATTATCGAGATGTTTCCGCGGATGTTTCCCTGTCGCGCTTACGAAGCGTGCGTGTTTATGTGGTTGGCGATGTGGCCGAGCCAGGCGCTTATGACATCAGCTCGTTGTCAAC
This sequence comes from uncultured Acidobacteriota bacterium, assembly GCA_963705755.1. Taxonomy (GTDB): domain Bacteria; phylum Acidobacteriota; class Terriglobia; order Acidiferrales; family UBA7541; genus Acidiferrum. Next base: position 878 of record CAVPKZ010000160.1, read on the forward strand.
GCCCTTGAACGCTTTGTTTGCCGCTGGCGGAATATCCGACTCGGCGGCTCGCTTCGCACCATAAAACACTATCGCGGGAACAAACTGGTCGAAGAGGTGGATGCCTATGATCTGTTGCTTCACGGAGTGCGTGGTGAAATCGCCCACTTCGAAAGCGGCGACACTCTTCTCGTCGACCCCACCGGTCCGCAGGTCACTATTGATGGCATGGTTCGGCGCCCAGCGATCTATGAGCTGCGAAGCGAAAAAAATCTCGCCGAGGCTCTCGATTTAGCGGGAGGAATTCTTCCGGCTGCGGCTCTACAACACATCGAAGTGCAACGCCTGGTTGCTCACGAAAAGCGCACCATGCTCACCTTGGATATTTCCGCCGACAGCGACCCCGATGCCATCACCAAACAGCTCACCGCTTTCAAAATCCAGGATGGCGATCAAATCCACATCTTCCCCATCGCGCCTTACAACGAAAGTGCCATCTATCTTCAAGGCCACGTTCTTCGCCCCGGCCGCTATTCATACACGGATGATATGAAGGTTACCGATCTTGATCCGCTCGTACGCCGATCTCCTTCCGGAGCCAGCTAGTCACTATGCTGAGATCGTGCGCCTCAATCCTCCGGTCAAGGCATCGCCCCGAGCGTCGAAAGCTTTGATCTTGCTGCCGCGCTCGCAAATCCTGCGAACGCGCCGAAACTTAAAGCGCACGACACCGTTCGAATCTTCGGCCGTTACGATTTCGAACCGGCTCCTCAGGTTTGGATCGGTGGGGAAGTAGCGTCTCCTGGGAAGTACGCCACATCCGGCCAAATTCGTTTGCGTGAGCCATCTATTCGCAGGTGGCGTTTCTCCTGATGCCTCACTTGACTCCGCTCAGTTGTTCAGGACCCAGGCCAATGGAACGCTGAGAATCCTCAGCGTCAATCTCGGTGGCGCCTTGGCGGGTAATCCCATCGACAATATCTTGCTTGAGTCCCGCGATCGTCTTTTGGTGCACCGCAACACCGCTCAGGTAGATGTGGCCACCGTGGACGTAAAAGGCGAAGTTGCCAAGCCCGGTCGCTATCCTTTAACCACCAACATGCATGTTGAAGACTTGATTCAAGTGGCTGGTGGTCTGACACGTACCGCGGATCCCGGCAAAGCCAACCTTACTCGCTACGCCGCGGGTGATACGGAGCATGTCAGCGAAAACTTGTCGATTGCTCTTTCCGCCGTCTCGGTTGGCGATGCCACCGAAAACAAGCTTCTTCGCGACGGAGACGTGCTGACCATTGTGCAAAACCCCGGCTGGAATGATGTAGGAGCCTCGATGACCGTGCGAGGGGAAGTACAGCATCCCGGGCCATTCGGCATCCGACCAGGCGAGCGAGTTAGCTCCATTCTCGAGCGGGCCGGCGGCTTTTCCTCCCAAGCCTATCCGTACGGTGCCTTGCTTATGCGCCGCGACGTTAAAGAACTCGAACTCAACGCGCGCACCGAAATGATCCGCCGCTTAAAAGAAGAACAGGTTCATCTGCGAGCTTTGCCGGAAATTGATCCCGACCAGAAGAATGCCAAATTAACGGCTCTCGGGGAGACGGAAACCACCATTCAGCAACTTCAGGCGAATCCGCCAGTCGGTCGAGTCGTGATTCATATTCAGCGCGATTTGAACGCCTGGCGAAATACTTCCTCGGACGTCATGATCCGCGACGGTGACATTCTGGTCATTCCGAAGAAAGCCGACTACATCACTGTGAACGGTCAGGTTTTCAATCCTACGGCCGTCAGCTATCGCCCCGGCCGCAGCGCCAGGTGGTATTTGAGCCAGGCCGGTGGCATGACCCAACTGGCTAATAAGAAGGCCGTTTTCGTCATCAGAGGGGATGGCTCTGTCCTGGCCTCTAAGAACAACTCCAATTTCTGGAGTGGCGATCCTTTGAATACCTCGTTGCGGCCTGGCGATTCGATTGTCGTACCCGAAGTAGCGCCGCGCATTGGAACGCGAAATTGGCAGAATCTATTCCAGGCCGGGCAACTTGCTGCCTCCGCAGCCTTGGCGGTCGCTTACATTCATCCGTGATGACTAAAATCGGAGATACGTTTCGCTACGGCGCGTGCTGTTTAGCCATTCTCATTTTTACAGGAGGATGCTTCGGGGCCGCGCGCCCACAGGAACCTCAGAACTCCGATTCAAAAGATTCAAACACCGCTGATAATCCGCCCAAAAAAGACAAGCCTGATAATCCGCCCGCAAAACCGCAGCGTGACAAAGACGAACCCCCAGAGCCGACCGGCGGCAATCTTAGTTTAGGGGGACTGGCCAGAGATTTTGTCGGTGACCAAAAACGCATTTGGACCAGTCCGGCGCGGCTTGGCTTCGCGGATGCCGATTGGCTGCTGCCCGCCAGCGGTGTCGCCGCTGGACTCTTCGCCACCGACTCGGACTTTAGCCGTCACCTCTCCAATAATCCCAACACCATAAGCCAATACAAGAACTACTCGACAGCCGGTCTCGGCGCGCTCCTAGGCACTGGAGCGGGACTTTTCTTGCTTAGCTATCCCTCCCACAACGAACATTGGCGCGAAACCGGATTGCTTGCCGGCGAAGCGGCCGTCGACAGTCTAATTCCTATCGAAGTGATGAAATACTCTTTGGGCCGTCAGCGTCCCTATCAGGGCGATGGCACCGGCCCCTTCTTCCAGGGCGGAACTTCATTTCCTTCCGAGCATGCCGCTGCAGCGTGGGCTATAGCGGGAGTTTTTGCTCACGAATATCCCGGCTTCTTCCCAAAGATTGTTAGTTACGGTCTGGCCTCCTTCGTCAGCTTTTCGCGCGTAAGGGCCAAACAGCATTTCCCCTCGGACGTCTTTGTTGGCAGCTTGATTGGTCAACTCGTCTCGCAGGACGTCTATAGCCACCACCATGACCCAACTTTGGGCGGCGATGAGTGGAGATCCATCGGTCAGATTGTTCGCGGAGATGGCCATTTATCGGCCTCCAATCAGGGTTCCCCGTACGTGCAACTCGATAGCTGGATCTATCCTGCGTTTGATCGCTTGATTGCCATGGGTTTTGTACGCTCAGCCGGCCTCAGCACGAGGCCATGGACTCGTCTGGAATGTTTGCGACTTCTAGAAGAAGCGCAAGATGGGGGCGACGATGGTGACGCCGAAGTAATCGACTCTCCGCAGGGCGAGCAACTGATTGCCACGTTGAACCAAGAGTTCGCCCCCGAAATGAAGCAACTTGAATATGGCAATCCGGGAACTTTGCAAGTTGAATCTCTTTACACGCGGTTCACGGGAATTTCTGGCACGCCTCTCGTGCAAGGTCTCCATTACGATTTTGGGCAAACTCTCATCAACGATTTTGGCCGCCCTTACGAGGAAGGTTTCAATAACGTTACAGGCTTCTCGACCTGGGGTTCCTCGGGCCGCGTGGTCGGTTACATTCGCGGTGAATATCAGTACGCTCCGAGCGGTCCTGGGCTCCCTGCCTTGGCAAGAGACAACATCAAACAGATTGATTCTGTTCCCGAGGTCCTCTCTCCGAACCCTTCGGCTGTAACCAATCGCTTTCGCTTGTTGGACGCTTATGTTGGCGTGACCGCGAGCAACTGGCAGTTCACTTTTGGCAGGCAAAGCTTGTGGTGGGGACCGGGTGAGGGCGGCCCGATGCTTTTTAGCAATAACGCTGAGCCCATTGATATGTTCAGGATTAGTAGAGTGTCCCCAATCGAATTGCCGTGGATTTTCAAGCACCTGGGCCTTCTGAGGATAGAATTTCTTGTTGGAAGGTTCTCGGGATATGACATTGGATTTGGCCCCGGCCGCCAATTCTATGGCCAGGTAGGGGTGCCTTTGGGGGACCAGCCATTTCTTCAAGGGCAAAAGTTCAGCTTGCGCCCAACCAAGAATCTTGAATTCAGCTTTGCTCGTACCGCTACATTCGCGGGTCCCGGGGTGCCCTTCACGCCGCATCAATTCTGGCAAACCTTTACTAGTACGACCGGGGGGGTTCCTGGAGGTACTTACACTCCTGGCAACCGTCGCAGCTCCTTCGATTTTAACTATCGTCTTCCCGGGCTGCGTGATTGGGTTACATTTTATGCGGATGGCTTCGTGGATGATCAGTTTTCCCCGGTCGCCTACTGGGATCGCGCGGCGTGGTCTGCCGGACTTTACTTTCCGCAACTGCCTAAATTACCTAAAATGGATCTTCGGATAGAAGGAGTCTATACGGACGTTCCCGCAGGCGGAAACATAGGCCACGGTTTCTTTTATTTCAACCTTGGCTATCGCAATGGGTACACCAACGATGGCAATCTTTTTGGTAGCTGGATCGGTCGACAGGGCCAAGGTGCTCAGGCTTGGTTGACCTACTCGATAAGCCCTAAAAGCTCTATCCAGTTTAATTACCGGCATGAAAAAGTAAGTAATCAGGTTGTATTCGGCGGCGGCACCATTACCGATGTCGGGGTGAAACCAAATATCTGGTTGCGTCCCAATCTAAGTGTTTCTGGACTGTTGCAGTACGAGAAGTGGAATTTTCCGGTTCTGGCACCGAATGCAGAAGCCACTTATCCTGTGCTACCCCCGTATGCACAAACGAATTTTACTACCTCCGTCGGCATCACCTACTGGCCACAGCGCCTGAGCAAGTAGTTGTCCATCGGCGGGCAACAGGGATACGCTAGGCTTATGCCAATGCGAAATGAGGTTTTCTAATATTGGACGAAACGCGAACACCCACCGAGACCAGAATCGAGCCGCGCTCTAAGCAAAGGGAAATCCTTCTAGAGGTGGAGAGCGCCGCTGCGATTGACTGGGGAGTGGAGAAACTTCGCCTCGTTTGGAATCGCAGGCGATTCGTATGGAAGAGTATCCTCGTCGGACTTCTTATAGGGACCGCCATCGCCTTCCTGTTACGCCCCGAGTACGAGTCCTACACTCGGCTCATGCCTCCAGACGATCAATCTAACCGCGGCCTGGCTATGATAACCGCCTTGGCCGGGAAGAGTGGCGGCAGCGGAGGCGGAGGCGGCGGAGCCGGAATTGCCGGTGTGGCTAGCGACTTGCTCGGCGTCAAGACCACCGGCGCGCTCTTCGTCGGCATTCTTGCCAGTCGCACCGTGCAGGATGACGTGATTGGGAAGTTCAATCTCCAAAAGGTCTACGGCGACAAGCGTCTGGAACAAGCGCGCCTTGATCTCACAAAACACACTACTGTCGTGGAAGACCGCAAAAGCGGAATTATCACCATTACCGTTACTGATCGCAGCCCACAGCGCGCGCGTGAAATCGCCAACGAATACGTAAGCGAGCTAAACCGCGTGGTAACTCAATTAAGTACCTCTGCGGCTCATCGTGAACGAGAATTTTTAGAAAATCGCCTCGTCACCGTTAAGCAAGACCTGGAGAACGCTGAGAAACAATTCAGTCAGTTTTCCAGCAAGAGCGGCGCCATTGATGTCAAAGAGCAAGGCAAAGCCATGGTTGAAGCCGCGGCGATTCTTCAGGGTCAAATGATGGCGGCCCAATCCGAGCTCGAGGGCCTCAGACAGATTTATGCCGACAGTAACGTGCGCGTGCGCGGCGCTCAGGCACGTATCGCCGAGCTGCAGCATCAGCTCCAAAAGCTTGGCGGCAGCCCACAAAATGAAGTCGTCGCCGGATCTTCGGAAGATAACTCAATCTTCCCGTCCATCAGGCGCCTTCCGGTGCTCGGTGTTACTTATGCGGATCTTTTTCGTGAAGCGAAAGTTGAGGAAGTAATCTTTGAAACGCTGACACAACAATTCGAATTGGCAAAAGTGCAGGAGGCCAAAGAAGTACCCAGCGTGAAAGTTCTCGATCCCGGCAGTATTCCGGAGAGCAGGTCCTTCCCGCCCCGTTTGTTGCTCATGGCCTTGGGCGGCTTCCTGGGCTGCTGCATCGGAATTAGTTGGTTATTCGCAACAGCCATGTGGACAAGGATGGACCCGTTGGATCCCCGGAAACTGCTCGCTGAAGAAGTCTTTGGGACGGTAGCGGAAAGAACGCGCACCATCTCAAACAATGGGGCTCAAATCAAATTTTTGTCTCGCGTCCGCGCAGACCACGACCAATCGCGAGACGAACCCTAACGCCAAACGATTAGCCAACTGGCTTTAGCATTCGAATAGTTGTGTTTCTTTTTGCAACGCCGAAACTTTAACCATGCTGAACACCGCCGACCCATCGCCTCAAGAAACCGCGGACTCATCCGTAAAGCCTGGCCTTGCGAATAAATCCAGCAGTAAACCCGTTGCGCCCTATCGTAGCCTGGTTTCTCAAATGGGCTCGGGCCTGTCGGAAATCAAAGGTTCGCTCGGTATCCAGTTTTATTACGGCTTGGGAATGGCGGTTCAAAAAGGTACGCCCTTTTTAATTCTGCCTGTGCTTCTTTACTTCTACGGCGACCATACCTATGCCTCTTACGTCCTTTTCTACACGACCGTTCAGATCTTTGGGGTTTTGTGTTCGCTGGCCATTCCCAGTTCAACGGTCGTGTTTTGGTACCGGAGGGATGATAAACGGCAGTTTCTTGTAACTTATTTCTTGCTCCTTTCCGGAACGTTTCTGGCCGCCGGGACTCTCTGCGCCATTCCCCTGTATTACATTTACAAAAGTTCCCTGAAGAGCGCTCAACCTGTCGAAATAGTTTTACTCGGGCTGGCCTTCATCGGCCTGTACAACTTCAACCAATATTTTGTTTCTCTGTACCGTGCCATGTACTCCTCGAAGCAATTCTTCAGCGCACAAATCATTGGCGCCGCTGTTCTGCTTGCTGTGGCCATACCCCGACATCCGTCTGCGGCACTCAGCCGCTTGATTTTGGCGTTCCTTTTATCCCTGCTCATTCAGGATTTGTATTTACTATACGGGGTGATACCTCTTTTAAAACACAGTTCTTGGCGCGATTTTGACCTAACATTAGCCAGCAGCGTGCTCCAATTTTCTTGGCCGCTGATCATTTATAATTCTATCGCTCTGCTAATTTATTGGATTGATAAATACATGGTTGATTTATACTTTGATCCGGCCTCCTTCAGTAAATTTGTCGTCACGTTTCAATTTGCATTTGCCCAAACCATGATTAGTCAGCTCTTTGCGCTTTATAATTTTCCTCGAATTTGTCAGTTGGTCGCCGAAGGCAACTATTCGACTCTGCGGATGGTTGTTCGTTCTTATAATCTGCTGATGGTGGTACTCGGAGTTGCCTATTCGATAGCCATTTTATTTACACACGCTTATTTCCATGTGTTTCGTATTTCTGTTTCCGGTTTTATTATTCTCAGCGTCGCCTTTCTACTCACGAATTTGTCTGCTACCTATCTGAACGTGCTGTACGCGCATGCCAAAACCACCAAAATTGTTGTCATGCAGGCCCTCGCTGCTTTTGTCATGCTGATGGCCCTCGCTGCGGGATGTTTGTGGCGCCAGATTTCGCTCTGTTATGCCTGCCAACTCCTGGCCAGTGTCTGTACGCTATTTTTATTCGGATACGCTGTAAATCGAATTTCCGGCACCGATCTGACGCCTTCCTTGCTGATTGCTGCCAGCGTTAGGGCGGCGCCGGGCATCGAACAGTAGAATGGCTCTAGACCAGAAAATGACTCGACGCAAAGCCGCGACCATTTTTCTTTGCAGCTCGCCCCTCCAGCTGATTCACGCGCATTTGATCCGCCACAATTATCTAGCCGGGCAAGACTCCGACTGTTTCTTGTTTTATGAAGGATCAGTGTCCAAGCAACTGCTGGTTACTAAAATGTGGAGTTCCGTCACGGAACTCATCACCAGCAAGCGTGCGCACGGCACAGCTCAGCGAAACATTGCCAGCAATCTGAAAGCTATCTTTGCCGAAGTTCATTGGGGTCGCTATTCGTCCATCGGGGTGGAAATGCTGGATCCCTTCGAACCACGAATGGACGGTATTCTCGCGCCGGCCGCCGTTCTTGACAGGTAAACAGACATGAGCGCTATAGCCGCAGCAGTCACGGGCGAAAACGCGGCCGCAAGGAAACTCGACGTCGGATGCGGGTCGAGAAAATTGCCCGGCTTCGTGGGTATCGACAATATGGTATCCCCTGAAGTCGACGTCATCCATGATTTGAACGTCTACCCTTGGCCATTTGCTCACGATTCCTTCAACCACGTGGTGTGCCGCCATTCGCTGAGTCATCTTGACGATATCGTGGCAGCCATGGAGGAATTGCATCGCATTACCGCTCCCGGGGGTTTCATCAAATCGTTGCGCCACATTTCAGCTCCGATAATCACTTTACGGATGTTACTCATCGCCGCGCTTTTGGATACCGCAGCATGGATTATTTTTGCGTTAATCGCCCTTTCTTATATCGCTATAGCGAGACCGCCGTCTTCAAACTCGCGGAAGTTCGTATTTCTTTTTTGCAGGCCAAAGTTTTCGACCAAAAAAAGCGCAACCCCTTGCAGTGGTTTGGCCTGGAGTGGATGATCAACAAAAGTCCCCGCTTTTACGAGCATTTCTTGGCTTTTATCCTCAGAGCAAACGAAGTGTATTTCCGCCTGGAAGTCGTCAAGCCCTAGCATGAAAGCGATTTCATTAAGCAAAGACGTCCGGGCTGCAACCATTCTTAAACTGGCCCTGACCGTGTTTTTTGTAATTTGTCTGTGGCTGAATTATCCGCTGGATGCGGACGCGCATTTCGTCGTGTCCCATCTTGCCACTATCGCCCTTTTGGCGCTGGCTCCCTTCTTGGCTCTTTCCCGTTCGAAAATCACGCTCCGCAAGCCTTGGGGCACAAAGTCGGATTATCTGATCTTGGCGCCGTTGCTGTTATTTCTTTTCTTGCGAATGTGTCAGTCCATCGGCAATCAATTCTTCTTTGGTCAAGCTTCTAAAATCATTCTCATTCTCCTTGGCTGGCTCTGTTTCAAAAGTCTGGATCCGGACGGAAAACTCTTCCGGTTTTTCGCGGTGGTTTTGCCCGTAGTTTTGGCCGCTGGGTTCGCCGTCGGAATCATTATTTGGGCCATCACTGGCAAGATCGGCGAGGAGCGCTTGCGCATTAGTCCAAACGACTACGAGTATGTCTCGGAATATGCCGCGCTGATGATGCCGCTGATATTGTTCTCGTTGGACGAACTTAAAGAAATTAAATACAAAATAATCATGTTCGTCGTTTTCGTGATTGTCTCCAGTGGCTTGGTGCTTACAGGGGCCCGGGGTCCATTGATTGGCGCGATCATCGTGGTTTTAACCTATAGCTATTTGGCAAGGAAGCGCGTGAGCATGACTGTGTGGGTTTCGGCCATCGTAACTTTCGCGATAATTGTCATCGCCCTGGGCTCCATCGCTTACACGACCGGTTCGCAAACCGATACCAGCCGGTTTAGCCTCGGCGATCACGCCTCCCTTGACGATCCCGCATCATTAGAGGCGTTCACGTCCGGGCGCCTCTCGAACTGGGCCTATTTAACTACCGAAATGCTGTCCAACAACACCTGGATCGTCTTTGGCTCGGGACTCGGGCAACTTGCCGAATGGATCCCTTCTGACGGCGGATTCTATCGCCCCGCCATAACCAATGGCTTGTTGTCTTCTTGGGTACTGTTCGGCCTGGTCGGACTGTTCGGATATCTGTACTTTAACGTTTATTTGTGGCGCCGTATCCGGCGCATCGAACCGTCCGCGTATCGTTGCATGGCCATTAGTCTCTTCCTTGCATATATCGTGACAGATCAGGTCGAAACCCATTGGCAAGGCACCAATATGTTGTGGTACGTGTCGTTTATCCTGTACATCCTCACCTTGGCCCGGCCAACATTATTGCCGCAGACTGTGACCAAGGCGGCGCCAACGCCTTCAAGATCCATGCTCACACTTTCGAAATCCGATGCCTGAACTCATGTCTATGCCCCCTCACGTCGTTACAGTTGTTGCATACTGTAGCCGGCTCGCTTCGCAATCAGCTTTTTTCACCACGTAAGCTCCAGGGCTCAAAGCCCATGGGATCGATCGAAATGTTAAATTCTTGCCCTTGAAGTATTCATCTACGGCGTTTGATTCGCCCCACTCCCGGGCCGCGTATTCGTCGAACACGATCACTCCATTCGGTATTACTAAAGGATAGAAGTGTTTCAGTGCTGCGGCCGTCGGATCGTAAGTGTCAAAGTCCAAATTCATCAGCGCCACACGGAAACCTGGATTTTTTTGAACATATTGTTCCATGGTCGTGCCGGCGTCACCTTTGATTATTTCCACTCTGCTCTCCAGTCCCACTTCCCGCGCGATGGCCATAATCGCTTCCGGAGACCCGCCTTCATAATTAGAGGCTTTTAAAAACTCCTCGCCCTTTACGCGATCGTACTCGTGACTGGTTGATTTCGGATAACCCGCAAAGGTGTCGAAACCAACCACTCTGCGGCGTGAAAGCGGGTTGAACACCTGAATTAATTTCGCCCAGTACAGCAGTCCGGCGCCTTTGAACACTCCGCCTTCCACGATGTCGCCCGGCAGATCGATCACTTGCTTAAACAATTCGTAGCGAGCCCACATTTTTGTGAAGCGATCGAGAGGGCCCCGCAATAGTAGATCGTTATATGCATCCCAGGTGCCGGACGAGTTCATCGGTTACCTTTCATAAAAGATTTGCGGCGGTATGCGCCAGTATGCAGTTCGCGCGCGCGTCAAGTCCAGTTCACCGCCAGCGCCTATCTAGTTTATGATGAATCGTTAGATTTTCTGTGCGAGACGTCGAGGCATAAACTTATTGCAATCAGATCTCGGCCCATTGAAACGGAGCGAACACAGCACGCCCACTATCTGGGCATTGTCACTGCGCGTGGTGGCTCAAAAGCAATTCCCAGGGAAAATCTCGCGCTTCTCGCAAATAAGCCCTTGCTAGCCTGGACGGTGGAAGTGGCCCTTGAATCCGCTTCGCTCGATCGTCTGGTCATCTCAACGGATGACCCGGAAATTGCGGAGGTCGGTAAAAAATTAGGCGCTGAAGTACCCTTCCTGCGCCCCGCTGAATTAGCCGCCGACACCAGCGCCAGCCTGGATGTAATTCTCACGCCGTCCGCTGGCTGGATCAAAACGAGAACTACCGGCCTGACTATGTTCTGCTGCTCCAGCCAACCTCACCATTGCGAACCGCGACAGACATTCGCGAATCAATAAAACTCGCGCTCACCAAACACGCGGATTCCGTAGTGAGCGTCTGTGAATCGCGCCAACATCCCTTATGGATGAAAGGCGTGAATGGGGAAGGCAGGTTGATCGACCTCTACCCGCAGTCTGCGGCGCCCACTCGAAGGCAAGATCTCTCTCCCGTGTTCGCTCTGAACGGTGCTATCTATTTAGCTCTCCGGACTTTTCTCTTAAGCGAACGCACTTTTATTTCTGACCGCACCTACGCCTATGTTATGCCCGAGAATAGGTCTCTGGATGTGGACACCCCCTGGGATTTGCATGTGGCGGATCTAATCCTTCGTGATCGAGAGCATCGTGAAACCGTTTGAAATAAATGAGCATAAGATCGGGCCAGGACACCCCACCTTTGTCATCGCCGAAGCTGGCGTCAATCACAACGGTCAATTGCCTCTCGCAAAACAGCTCGTTGACATAGCCGTCGACGCGGGAGCCGACGCCGTAAAATTTCAAACTTTTCGAGCCGCTCAATTGGCTAGTCCTTCCGCGACCAAGGCCAACTATCAAAAACAAACTACCGCTCCCGGTGAATCACAATTGGAAATGCTGCGCCAGCTTGAACTCTCGGAAGACGCCTTTCGAGAGTTACAAAATCATTGCCGGTCTCGCGGCATAATATTTCTTTCGACCGCATTTGATGAACACAGCGTTGATTTTCTTGCTAGCCTGGATGTTCCGGCCTTCAAAATCCCCTCAGGTGAAATAACCAACAGCCCGCTCCTCCAACATGTCGCTGCCAAGGGCCAACCCGTAATTTTGTCCACCGGAATGGCCACTCTTGCAGAAATCGATGAGGCCACCCTATGCCTTACCCAAGCTGGCGCGCCCCAGATAGCACTTCTGCACTGCGTATCCGAATATCCCGCTCCTGTTTCGAAGATGAATCTGCGTGCCATGGCCACCTTGAGCTATTGCTTTGGCATACCAGTAGGTTTGTCCGACCATAGTCTGGGTATCGAAGTTCCCATCGCCACCGTTGCTCTAGGCGCGAGCATCATCGAAAAACATTTCACCTCCGACAAAGCTCTTCCGGGCCCCGATCACTCCGCTTCTCTCAGCCCGCCGAACTGAAAGTCTTGGTGACCGCGATTAGAAATGTTGCAGTTGCCTTGGGCGATGGAGTGAAGCAGCCAACCCCGGAAGAATTGCGCAATGCCGCTGTGGTTCGCAGGAGTCTGGTGGCGGCGGTAGAATTGGAAGCGGGTACTTCTCTGGAACGCTCGATGGTCGCCTTCAAACGGCCCGGAACCGGAATTTCTGTGCAAATCTTGCCTTACCTTCTTGGTCGCAAGTTGCGCCGCAGGGTACCAGCCGGCGTCATGCTCGAACTGGGGATGTTCGAGTGAGGCGCATTGCAGTCGTCACCGTGGCGCGCTCAGATTACGGAATTTACAAATCCATTCTGAATGCAATTCGAACCGACAAGGAACTCGAGCTAAGCCTTTTAGTCGGCGGAATGCACCTCTCTCCTGAATTCGGCAATACCGTCACCGACATAGAATCCGACGGCTTTGAAATCGCCGCCAAAATTGAAATGCTGCTTTCCTCCGATTCCCCGGAGGGCGTCGCCAAGTCCATTGGAATCGGCGTTCTTGGCTTTGCTCAGGCTTACGCCGATGTGCGGCCGGACCTGTTGCTGTTGCTGGGTGACCGCTTTGAAATGTTGTCCGCTGCTGTAGCGGCGCTCCCCTTTGGGATGCCTATCGCTCATATCCATGGGGGTGAATCTACCGAAGGCGCTATGGACGAAGCCATCCGGCATTCCATTACCAAAATGAGTCATCTTCATTTTGCGTCTACAGAAGCGTATGCCAAACGCATCATTCAGTTGGGGGAAGAACCGTGGCGCGTGACCGTCGGTGGTGCGCCGGCGCTCGATAATCTGGCAGGAATGCCGCTCCTAAAAAAAGAGGCTCTCGAACAGCGCTTCGCATTTAGTCTGAAAGAACCCACATTGCTGGTTACCTATCACCCCGTCACGTCGGAAACTGAGGATACTTCTCACCACATTGAAGAACTCCTGGCGGCGTTGACCGAATCAGGATTTGCTCTAATTTTCACTTCTCCCAATGCCGACCATCAGGGCCGTGCTATTCTTCAAAAAATTCAGGATTTTGTGCTTCATCACCCGCGTGCCTGGTTCGTTGCCAACCTGGGGCAGGAAGGTTATTTCAGCCTGATGGCGCAGGTTGCCGCCATGGTCGGTAATTCTTCTTCAGGAATGATCGAAGCCGCATCGTTTGGCCTTCCGGTCGTAAACATTGGTAGCCGGCAGCGCGGCCGCGTGCACGGACAAAACGTATTGAATGTTGGATATGAGCGAAAAGAGATTTCAGACGGTATCCGGCGCGCGACTCAGCCTTCGTTCAAGGTCGCCCTGGCAACCATGAAGAACCCCTATGGCGATGGCCAAGCCGCGGAAAAAATCGTGAACAAGCTCAAGAATGTGCCCCTGAATCGAGAACTTCTTGTGAAACACTTCCACGTCATCTAGCCATCTAATGGGTATCAGAGTTGACTGTCAAAACATCGTAGTCAACATTATCAACCGTTATTAGAGAGTGAGTTATACTTTACTCGTGCATGGAAATTCATTCGGATGGCGGTAGCTCAAGCCTCTTCCAAGGTTATCGGCCTCGGAGCCGGCGGCCATGCCAAGGTGCTCATTGAGATTCTGCAAGCAATGGGCACTGTGGAAATTACCGGTCTCCTCGACGTTGACCCAAGGCTGTGGAAAACCAGGCAACTGGGCATTATCGTGCTTGGATCTGATGAGTTATTGCCTGAGCTCTTTGGCGATGGAATTCGCCAAGTCTTCATCGGAGTGGGCAGCACCGGCGAGAGTAGTCTTCGCCGGAACCTTTTCGAAAAGGCTCAGTATCTAGGATTTGTGGTCATACCCTGCATCCATCCAGGCGCGGTTATCTCTCCATCCGCCACTTTTGGGGAAGGACCCAACGTCATGGGCGGGGCTGTAGTCAACTCAGCGGCGCGAATCGGGGCGAACGTCATCGTAAACTCCGGGGCCATAGTCGAACACGACTGCTTGCTCGAAGATCATTCTCATGTCGCCCCTGGAGCTCGGTTGGGCGGTGCGGTCACCGTCGGCGAAGGCGCCCATGTAGGGATAAGGGCGTGCCTCAGGCAAGGCATTCGCATCGGCCGAAATTCCGTCGTGGGTGCCGGTGCTGCCGTCGTTTCTGATGTACCGGACGATACCATCGTCGTTGGAGTTCCAGCTCGTCCGTTACGGAAAGTGAAGGCATGAGGGGCGAAGAATTAGATTCTTTTTTCGTGGAACTCGATACCACCGTGCAGGAAGTGCTGTTTCGTATCGATCGGAACCGGCAGGGCATCGCTCTGGTTGCTGATTCAAGTCGAAGGCTGATAGACACATTGACGGACGGTGATTTACGCCGCGCCATCTTGGCAAGAATTAGCCTCTCCGCCCCGGCCTCCGAACTGCTCAACAGGAAGAATCGCAAAGGCTCTCCCCTTACCGCCAGGGTCGGCTCCACCGCTTCAGAACTCTTGCGTTTGATGAACGAGCATGGCGTCCGGCATATTCCTCTTTTGGATTCCTCCCGCCGCGTCGTCGATATCGCGCTGCTTACCGAATTGGCAAAAGTCCAGGAGTCCAATCTCCGCGGTGTGGTTATGGCCGGTGGCTTAGGAACCCGTTTGCGCCCGTTAACCGAGGCCCTGCCAAAACCCATGTTGCCCATTGGCGGCCGCCCTATTCTGGAACATATCGTTGAGCAGTTTCGCGCTGCTGGCATTCATCGAGTCAACTTTGCCATCAACTATAAGGGCAAAATGATTCGGGACTACTTCGGCGATGGCAGCCGCTTCGGCATAAGTGTCGGTTACACCCAGGAAGATCAACCCCTCGGCACCGCAGGCGCGCTACGTTCACTCAAGGACTTTAACGAGCCAATTCTTGTGATTAACGGCGATATCCTTTCGCGCATGGATTTCAACGCCTTTTTTAATTTCCACAAAGAACAAAATGCCCAGATGTCCGTAGCCGTGCGCCTTCATGAAGTCAGAGTTCCGTACGGCCTTGCCGAAACCGACGGCGTGGCGGTTACCGGCCTGATCGAAAAACCGGTGATACGCCACTTTGTCAACGCCGGGATTTATTTATTAAACT
>CAVPKZ010000161.1:0-18123 GCA_963705755.1 uncultured Acidobacteriota bacterium
TCCAATCTGGTAAGTGCGGTAACCGGAACACCCACTACGCGCATTTGGATACGCGTTGACTTAAGAGGGTTGGGTTTGTTAATGAAATGGATTCCCTGAGTGGGAGCCTTCGGTCATGGACCAGTCCAAAATTTTAGCCAGCTTCCTGTCCGGAAAAGTTCAAGTCGTGACAGGCGACATCACCAAGCAAAACGTAGACGCAATCGTGAACGCAGCAAATAGCACGCTTTTAGGCGGAGGCGGTGTCGACGGGGCGATTCACACCAAAGGCGGATCAAAAATTCTGGAAGCATGTCGCGAACTACGCCGCACACGCTTTCCAAGCGGGCTGCCAACTGGTGAGGTCGCTCTGACTACCGCAGGTCACCTCCCCGCGCGCCATGTGATTCATACGGTCGGCCCAATCACAGCAATCGGAAAGGAACCTAACGCATCAATGCTTGCAGCCTGCTATCGAAACTCTCTAGCCTTGGCAGGCGAACAAGGGCTTCGTTCCATCGCGTTTCCAGCTGTTTCGACCGGAGCTTATGGCTATCCACCCGAGCGCGCCGCACCCGTAGTATCGGAAACAATCGAATCCGTCCTGTCCACCGGTTCGCCGATCGAACATGTACGTCTCATTTTCTTCAACGAAGCCGATGCCAGAACATTTCTAAAGCACCAAAAATTCACGACTACGGGATAAGCACAAAAATTATTTTGCTACGAGGAACCACTCACCACGCGAACTACTTCTTTGAATCTGCCTCGACCGTCTCTATGCCCCAGGCGGCGTGCTCTTTGCCGAAACTCACATCCAAAAATCCCGACGCGGGCAACACATCCAAAGGCAACCCGCAGTGCCACAGCGCAACTCCTAGCCGCAAATGTGTCTTCCCCGCAATATCCAGCGCCTCGCGCCGAATGGCCACTTCCAGAATCCGGTCGAACGCCACTTCCACAATATCTTCCGGATTCAGCAGACAAAGATTTTTTCGTTCCACCGCGAACTCGCTCAAATGTCCGCGCTCGATCTTAGCCACCACGGTCAATTCTTCCGCGCCCACGATGTTGATGCGAAATTCCGAATCTTCCAAATCCGCAAGCACCTCGGGAAAAAGATCCACCCGAACGCAGAACCGCTCGTCCTCAAAGCCATAACGCAATTCGTGCAAATAAAAAATTCGCCCGTGCATCGATCCGCCGCGCCGCTCCGGGGAATACAAGCCCGCGCCCAGCCACTCGAAGTACGAACTGTCGCGCCCGTCCACGCGCACGTTTACAAATCCCGTGGGCGCCAGTTCCAGCGCGTGCTCCGGTTTGCGCTTGATGGGCTTAGCTAATTCCGCCGGCGGCACGCGCCCCAGCGCCAGATAAACGCCCGTCAAATGCTTGCGATACAGCGCGTCGAACTCCACGTCATTCGCGGTGCTGTGCTCTGGACCGAACCACCAGCACCAGTCGCTGCCTTCTGCAGCCAGTAGCGATTCGTACGCGCTGCTTAGCGCCGTGGCGCTGGGAGCGTCGGCGCGCCCCGCTTTCTCTGATTCCGCCGCCTTCGCGTAAGCCTCACGCGCATCCCACAATAATTCCCACGCGGTAACGTCTTCGCTGTCACCGATCCACACATCAAAATTCGCATTAATCCACGAAGCCGGAAAAATTCCCGCCGTTACAGGCACTTCGCCCGCCGCGGCAATAGCTTCCGATGCCGTCAACGCACGAAAATCCTGATCACTCGCCACCCGCCGGTAAAATTCGCGCAAAAATTCGCGGCCATTCCCCGGATAATATTCCCAGGCATTCTCCCCATCCAGAAAAATAGAAATAGTCAGCGGCTGCGCGCTTTTTACCCGTTCGCCCAGGAATCGCAACCGCCCATGCAGATCCGCCGCCGCAGCCTTTGAATCCATGCGGCTGTACACAAATCCGATCAAGTCCGACAAATGGTGATCGCGAAATAATCCCGTGATGCCGCCGCTCGGCGTTTGCACTCGCCAGGGCTTGTACAAACGTTCCGCATTCGCCGGAATTCCCGTCGCATCGCGAAAAAATCCGACATTCAACGTGCGCCCCAGCACTCCTTCATCCGTGCCAAACCATTTAAATCCTTCTTCCGAAGCAATCGCCAGCGCTTGATCCGATACCGATCCTTCCGACGGCCACAACCCCGCAGGCTTCATTCCAAAAACGCGTTCGTGATATTCACGCGCGTGCCGCAATTGTTGCCGCGCATCTTCCGGATGCCGGTAAGCTCGACGCGGCAGCGGCGTGGACGGATTCGCCACCCGCGCAATATCCGAATCGCAAATCAGCGGCAGTATCGGATGATAAAAAGGGGTTGTGCTCAGCTCTATCTGCCCACGCTGCGCCGCCTCCCGGTGCGCAGGCAACACCGATCCAATCAGCTCAATTTCCTTAGCCGCAAGCGCTTCTTTATCGCTCTCTGAAAAATCTCTTCCCTTCGACGCCAGCCTGCTCACCACGTCATCTTTCTCGAGCCACGACTCTTCCATCCACGCCAGTTGCGACAACACTTGCAGGTCCCGCCAGTCGCGCGCCGTAAAGGTCACCAGCGCTTGCGCACCGTCCGCGGGACGCGACCATTCATACAACTCGACAAAGCGCTTCCATCGCGACATCAACCGCTCGTGGTTTACCTGAAATGCCCGCGCCAGAATCTCGGCCTTATCTTCCCTGCTCAGCTTCTCAGCATTCTTGAAAGCCAGCGAAAACCACGGCTCCTTGAATTTACCGCTCGCATATTCTTCCAGCTGCATTCCCAGCGCCGGCACCACGTTAAACGTGGCGTGAAATCCTGGAAATTCCTCCAGCACCTTCACCATTCCAAAATAATCCTTCGTGGCATGCAGCCGTGTCCACGGCAGCACATACCTCCCGGTTTCCGGGTCGCGATATTGCGGCTGATGCATGTGCCACAACACCACCAGATTCACTCGATTCATCCTCTACACCGCTCCTGTCTCAATTCTTCGCGCGTGTTACACTCACCGTTCGTCTCATGCGCATATTGGACCGTTACATCGTCCGCGAAATTTTCCGCCACGCGTTCCTCGGACTCATCGTCTTCACCTTTGTCTTCTTCGTCCCCCAGCTGGTCCGCCTCATGGAGTTATTCGTCCGCCACACCGGCTCCGGCTCCCAAATCCTCAAGCTGTTCCTTTGCATCTTCCCGGCGGTCTTCACTTTTACAATTCCCATGGCCGTGCTCATCGGCGTACTGCTCGGCCTGGGCCGCATGTCCGCCGACAGCGAAATCATCGCTCTCACAGCCCTCGGCATCGGTCGGCGCCGCATCTTGCTTCCTGTAGGCGTCCTGGCGGTCTCCGGTTTGATCGTCAGCCTGACCATGACTCTCTGGCTTTCCCCTTTAGCTCTGCGAACCTTTCGCTCCATTGAAGCCAATTTAATCGCTTCGCAAATCTCTTTCCAGGTACAACCGCGCGTATTTGACGAACGATTTCCTCAACTAATACTTTACATTTCAGACGTGGCTGCCAGCGGCACTCTCTGGCATGGGGTGTTCTTAGCCGATACTGGTGCTGAGAGCGGTTCGCGCTTAACTTTAGCGGAGCGAGCCATTGTTATCCCCGATCCCAATCACGGCAAGCTGGAGTTACATCTGCAAGGCGGCACTACCCACGAATTTTATCGCGACCGCCCTGACCGCTATTCCGTCACCGCCTTTGGACAGAGCGATTGGCCCATAGAAGTTAACAATCTCATTCCGGCCACGCAACGGCAGATCAGCAATCCGGAGCGTTCTCTCCGCAGTCTTATAGCAGATCACGGCCCTGGCTGGCTGGAATCTCGTGTGGAACTTCATCGTCGCCTGGCGTTTCCCTTCGCTTGCATCGTTTTTGCGCTTGTAGCCGTACCCATCGGCGCGCAACCCCGTCGCGGTGGCCGTGCCGCAGGCTCCCTGATCGCCGTAGCCATGATCGCGGGATATTACCTTCTTTTTGTTACCGGCGCTGGCCTCGCGCGTCAAGGCAGCGTCCCGCCCGCGCTAGGGATTTGGATTGCCAACCTGATTCTCGTCGCCCTCGGCCTCATCTTACTGCCGCGCATGGAACAATTCCGCGGCGAGGGCCGCTGGCTGCACCCCACCGGCTTTGTCAGAACCCGTTTGCGTTTTCTCCGCCGTAAAGCGCGTGCGCGCACCGCCGCGTTTCGCAAGCTCGGTCACCCTCTCAACGGTTCCACGCGTCTGAATGGCTTTGCTCATCAATCGGTTCCGGGCGGCAGCATCCCGCGGCTTCTGGACATTTACATTCTTCGTCGTTTCGCCGTTTATTTCGCGCTCATCATGGCCGTCTTCGTCTTTTTATTTGAGACTTTTACCTTCTTCGAGTTGCTTGACGACATCGCGCGTCACCACGTCGCGTTTCTCAC
Organism: uncultured Acidobacteriota bacterium; assembly: GCA_963705755.1. Lineage (GTDB taxonomy): Bacteria > Acidobacteriota > Terriglobia > Acidiferrales > UBA7541 > Acidiferrum. Next base: position 4,396 of record CAVPKZ010000161.1, read on the forward strand.
TGTCATCAATTATTTTCGCTATCTGACGCCTTATCTCGTCTACAACCTCGCGCCCCTCGGCGCGCTCGTTTCGGTGCTGGTCACTCTCGGCATCATGAGCAAGAACAACGAAATCGTGGCCATCAAGGCCAGCGGCATCAGTCTGCATCGTCTGGTTATTCCACTCCTGGTTGCCGGCATCATGCTTGCCGGCGCTATGCTGCTCGTCAACGAAACTTATCTTCCCTATGCCAACCAGCGTCAGGACGCCTTGCGCAACCAGATCAAAGGCCGCCCGCCGCAAACCTACACTCATCCCCAACGATGGATTTCGGTGAAAATTCCAAGATTTATAACTACGATCTGTTCAGCCCGCTGCAAAATCTCTTCGGCGGCCTCAGTGTTTTGGAAATCGATCCCGCCACCTTCAGCGTTCGCCGCCGTATTTTCGCCACGCGCGCGCACTGGTCCGCATCGCAAAAAATCTGGCTGTTGGAATCAGGCTGGGTGCGCGATTTCTCTGGTGGTACTATCACCCGCTTCGATCAGTTTAACGTGCAGGCCTTCCGGAGCTGACCGAGCCGCCGGAATACTTCAATCGCGAAGTTCGCCAGGCATTCCAGATGGATTGGTCCGAGCTGGACCGCTACATCGAAGACTTGCGTCGCGCCGGATTCGATGTTGCCGGTCTGACCGTGCAGTGGCACGTTAAAATTGCCTATCCACTTATCGCGCCTATCAGCATGCTGCTGGCAATCCCGTTCGCTTTCTTGGTGCGGTTCCCGCGGCGCTATTGGTGGAGTAGCCATCGGCATTGCCATCGGAATTGGCTACTGGAGCATTGCCCGCCTGATGGAAGCCATGGGCGGCGTCGGACAACTACCGCCGTTCTTGGCCGGATGGTCTTCCGGATTTGATCTTCTTTTTTATCGGGCTGTACTTTTTCTTCAAAATCCACTTAGCAACTTCAAGTAATACTTGAGATGTGCAGCGAAGAAAAAATGTCGAACATCCGACATTTCATTCACTACCTGATATGCGCAAGCGAAGAAGTTTGCCGGAGTTGGTTAGATGATAAGGCGACTATGCTGAAGTTTAGAAAATTGAAGTTAGAAAAAACGGGTCGCGGTGCGATCCCTCACAGCAGTTCTACTGTTGGAGTCCCATTGACTTTGCTCTTTACTTCGCCCGGTGACCTTCCAGGACGATCGGCGCCTCTGGGGCGTGAAACGTTCGCAAAAATTTCCGTAACACCGCCATGGACACCATCGGCGCTGTCTCACCTAACAGTTTAAGCTCCAGTTTCCGGTGGCCAGCTTTCCAGCAGTGGTAAAACGCCCACGCTGCTGCCCGCCCACCGATGTATGCGTAGCGATCTGCTTTTCTTTCCTTCCCGCCAAAAACTCCTTGGCGTTCGGAATCCACGAGGCGCATTAACCCAATGGCAAATGCTTCAGCGTTCTTGGTACTGTTTTCGCCATGCTGCCGGTATCCAGAAGATGCACGGGCTCTCGATCAAGATACACTGCCCGCGCGCGCCCACCTTTAGTAATAAACTGTTGTCGTCGCAGTACCAGGTTTGAGCCGTAGTGTTGCGAAGCCCTCCGACCGCATCCAAGTCAGACTTCCTCACCACAATGGCCATGGTCCCCACGGGCTGCGTTTTTGAAAGATAATCCGCGTATTTAATAACCCGGATCGTTCGATCCACGGGCTCCGCGGGCAGCTTTTCCTTCGTCACCGTCAAAACGCTCCATACTTCCCATGATCAGCGTCGGCGAGCCAAAACTCGAAATCACCTTGTCGAGAGTCTCCAGTGCAAACGGAAATAAATAGTCGTCGCTGTCTAAAAACACCAGGTATTCTCCGCAGGCCAGCGCCGCAGCCTTATTGCGCGCCACCTCCGGCCCCTGGTTGGATTGTTGCAGAAGGTTTATGCGCGTTCCGTAAGAGGCCAGAACGGCCGCAGACAAGTCGGTGGACCCGTCATCGATAGCGAAAAACTCATAATCCTTAAAGGTCTGCGCCAGCACGGAGTCAATGGCTTGCCCCACGTACTTCTGTCGGTTATATACCGGCATCAGAATACTGAATCTATGCTTCACGCTGGAACTCCTGAGACGCATTCATAAGTGCAGGTGAGGCTGGATATAACTACTGGAGGATCGTGATCGTCGGACCAAGCAGTGTAACGGTGGGGGCATTACCGTCGACGCTTGCTGCTGGGGCTCCGGGGAGCCATATATGGCCCACACGAGTTTGCTCGAAGTGCACGGGGACTTTAGGCACTTGCAAACCAACCTTAATTCTAAGCCACTTACTAAAAAAAATCAACACGCGGTTCCAACGATCGTTGTTGAAAATTGCGGTCCAGCTCAAGGCGTCCCGCAACGTCTCGAGGTTATTTGATTCCTAACACTGCTGTTAGAGGTGCCTGGAAATTTATTCGTCTGTGGATTTAACAGGCTAATTCGCAGGCCCTGTGGGTTTCGCAATTTATTATTTTGGCGGGCAGCCGGCCCGATTATGCGCACACCAATACTTCAAGTAACACTTTTGTTATTAGATTTTGTCGTAGTTACCGGGGCTCGGCATCTCGCGTCACACTTTCAATGTCACGGTAAGAAAAAACGCAGGTGCGTGACAAAGTCGATCGCGCACTTTGCTCGTTTGATTTTTGAAAATGTCATCACGCCGACATCTCTGGCGATACTTTAGCTAAGGATGCCGCGATTTCATTAGCCGTTAGACTTAAATTGATACCGGCGCGCGCTAACCCGCCAGCCTTCTTGGCCTTATTTTCCGCGCCCGTTTTCTTCGATTACCGCTTGCGCCGCTGCCAAGCGCGCTATCGGCACTCGAAACGGCGAGGCGCTGACATAATCCATTCCCAAAGCGTGGCAGAACTTCACGCTTTCCGAGTCTCCGCCATGCTCGCCGCAAATCCCCACTTTCAGCTTAGGCCGCGTTTCTCTTCCGCGCTCCGTAGCCCAGCGCATCAGCATTCCGACGCCTTTGATGTCCAGCGTTTGAAACGGATCTGCGCTAAACACCCCTGCTTTCTTCTCGTCGACGTAGTCGGGCAGGAACCGCCCGGCATCGTCGCGCGACAGCCCCATGGTTGTTTGGGTCAGGTCGTTCGTGCCGAACGAGAAAAATTCTGCGACCTCGGCAATCTCATTCGCAAGCAACGCGGCTCTCGGCAACTCAATCATGGTGCCCACTAGATCTGGCAACTTCACGCCAGCCTTCTTGATCAGTTCGTCGGCAACTCTCCTCGTGGCCTGCTCAAGTATCTGCAACTCTTTTTTATCCAGAACCAACGGATGCATAATCTCAGGTAATACTTTAACTCTGCCCCGCTGACATTCTATGGCCGCCTCGATGATCGCCCGCACCTGCATCTCCAGAATTTCTGGATAGGTGATCGACAACCTGCAGCCCCGATGGCCCAGCATCGGATTCGCTTCGTGCAATTGCTCCACGCGGCGCGCCACTACCTCGACGCCCAGTTCCAACTCCTTCGCCAACTCCTCTTGCTTCGCTCTCTCGTGTGGAACAAATTCATGTAGTGGCGGATCGATCAGCCGGATGGTCACCGGAAAACCATCCATCGCTTGGAATATTCCTACGAAGTCGCGACGTTGAAATGGCAATAGTTTGTCCAATGCCTTCACGCGCGCTTCGCGAGTCTCGGCTAGAATCATTTCCTGAATTGCCCGTTGCCGCTCGTGGCTCCGTTCCGGATGTTCAAAATCCGTAAAGAACATGTGCTCCGTGCGGCACAGTCCAATACCTTCCGCGCCGAACTCCCTGGCCTTCCGCGCATCCTGCGGCGTATCCGCGTTGGTGCGCACGCCCAGCCGCCGCACTTCATCGCCCCACTTCATCAGCGTGGCGTACGCCTGCGGCAACTTTGGCGATGACCAGCGGCATTTCGCCCGAGTACACCACGCCTTGACTCCCATCCAGCGTGATCCAGTCCCCTTCCTTTACCGTTTTCCCTGCCGCCACCATCGACGAAGTTTTGTAATCGATCTGCAATTTCTCCGCGCCCACGATGCAACACTTGCCCCAACCGCGCGCCACCACCGCCGCGTGACTCGTCTTCCCGCCCGTCGCGGTCAGAATGCCCTGCGCCACCGCCATTCCGCCTACATCTTCTGGACTCGTTTCGCGGCGCACCAGAATGACTTTCTCGCCTTTCTCGGCCCAGTCTTCAGCCTTCTGTGCTGAGAACACCACTTTCCCCACGGCCGCGCCTGGCACCGCGTCAATGCCGTGTGCCAGAATGCGCGCCTCCAGCGATTTCTTGTCCACCTTGACGTCAATCACCGGATAAAACAGCCGCTCGATATCTTCCGACTTGATCCGGGTAATCGCTTCTTCTTTGCTGATTAATTTTTCGTTGGCCATGTCCACCGCGATGCGAAACGCTGCTGCGGGCGTGCGTTTGCCGGTGCGCGTCTGCAACATATATAAGGTTCCGTCTTCAACGGTGAATTCCATGTCCTGCATGTCGCGATAATGATTCTCAAGTTTTACTCGAACTTTATCGAGCTGCGCGTAAACCTTCGGCATGGCTGTGGCCATTTCGCGTAATGGTGTTGGCGTGCGAATCCCCGCCACCACGTCTTCTCCTTGGGCATTCACAAGATAGTCGCCATAAAAGACTTTTTCGCCGGAACTCGGGTCGCGCGTGAAGCAAACTCCGGTTCCTGAAGTATCGCCGGTATTACCGAACACCATCTGCACCACGTTCACTGCGGTGCCCATGACTGCCGGTAATTTTTTCGACCCGCCGATAGGTGACGGCTTTCTCCGCCATCCATGAACCAAACACTGCGCCAATGGCGCCCCACAATTGATCCATCGGATCGTCCGGGAAACTGTTTCCCGGTCTTTTCTTTGAACAATTGCTTATACTCGCGACCAATTCTTTCCAGCCGCTGGCGGGGACAGCGGTATCTTCACTGCACCCTCAGCTTTTCTTTCAGTCCACGCAGCCGATGCTCCAGATCTTCCTTCGACATTTCCATCACTACCGTGGAATACATCTGCACGAAGCGGCGATACGCGTCATACGCAAACCGTTCATTCTTCGTAGCGCCCGCCAAACCTTCCACGCTGCGGTCATTAAGGCCCAGATTCAAAATGGTCTCCATCATTCCGGGCATGGATCGAGCCGAACCGGAGCGTACACTCACCAGTAACGGAGCCTTCGGATCGCCAAACTTCTTCTTGGTGACCTTTTCAAGCTGAGCCACGTGCTCGGCCACTTCCTTCTTCAACTCCGGCGGATATTTCTTTCCGTTCTTGTAGTAGTAGTCGCAGGCCTCTGTGGAAATCGTGAATCCCGCAGGGACCGGCAGACCGATCTTGGTCATCTCCGCCAGGCCCGCGCCTTTGCCTCCCAACAGATCCCGCCATTCGCCGTTACCTTCCGCTTTACCCGCCCCAAAAAAATATACCCATTTTTTCACTGTGACCCTCGATTTAGGATTTTATACTTCTCAAACTCTGCTTCAAGACTCGTCAACCAAAATCCGCCAGTGCAAACAACCATTTGAATCGCAGCATCTCATCCCAATCAGCATCTCGTTCGAACGGTGTATCCCGTTCGAACAGATAACCCTTCCTCAACCACTACTTTCATTGTCGGCTCGTCGACGATTTTTCTGCCTAGGCCTTGTTTCAACCGAAATCCAAATCTCAACCATCGCCTTATATCGCGTACGTCAAAAGCAGGCCCGAAGAAGCAGAGGCAAAACGCATTCAACCATTACTTGCAATGTCGGACTGCCAACATTTTTTATGCGGCAGTCCGTTGTGAGGCAAAAGGCCTACATTAACCATAACTTTACATTTTCACGGCGAACCCTAATGTCGTCGATGAGCAGCCAGCAGAACTCAACCATCACTTAACTTGTCGGCGAATCGACATTTTGCTCAAATTTTCTCACCCGGCGACATGTAAGCCTTTACTTTAAGTTTGACTCTCCAAGAATTTTGGAAGCCCAACTCCACCTTCTCAACAGAACCTCTCAAATTACGCGAAGTGAAGTGTTACTTTAACTCAGTCGTCATGGCGTCGAGCGCACGCTATACAACTGACCACCCAAACCTCAGCTTCAGATCTTTCTCTTGCATCTCAACAACATCTATTAAACTTCCAGCGTCGCTTTTAGCTGCGGCGTCTCGCGATCACGGATCACTTGTCTATGCCTAAACTGTTGCTTTAGATGTCGGCGTGCCGACATTTTGTGCAGATACAAAGCCTCATCGTAATTTTTCTCGTGATTCATGAAGCGCTTGGGGTTCATGCATCAGTTATCATCTGCCCTAAACTCTTACTTCCATTGTCGGACCGCCGACAAACTCATCTTAGAGAATCACTTCAATCGTCGGTTCGTCGACAATTTGACGTTGAGCAATTACTTTAGGTGTCGGATCGTCGACAATTATTGTTCAACTAATTCTTTAGCGACGCTCCTCTGCTCCGATTTCTGAAAAATCCGCTACCGTGGTAAATTGCTTCAACAGCTCGGAAAGAAGTGTCAGGCGATTCAACCGTATTCGTTCATCCTCGGCCATCACCATCACTTCCTCGAAGAACCTGTCCACCGCCTTCCGCAGTCCCGCGATAATCTCCAGTGCTTCTTGATACCGTCCACCCCGTTTGGCAGTCTGTACGTGAGCCGCCGCCTCTCGCATTGCAGCATAGAGTTCGCGTTCCGCGTCGTGATCGAACAACTCCGCTTGCACCCGCCGTCCTTCCGCCTTGCCCAGTTCCGCTTTCTCCAGAATTTTGCGAACACGCTTGAACGATACCGCCAGCGGCTCAAAATTCTTGGACTTACGAATTGATTTTAGCGCGACGAGCCGCTTTTGTGCGTCCACCAGGTCTTCCGCGCCCGCACGAAACACAGCATTTACTTCGTCATAAGCGAATCCGTCGCGGTCGCGGAGTATGAATCGCGCGCGTTCGAGGATGAACTCTAACACTTGGGCTTCCTGCTCCGCCGTCATACCCTTCTTCGGCTTATGTACTAACAAAGCCTTGGCCGCGGCACCTACCGCCAGCGATAACGAAACTGGCAGCTTCCGCTCCATGATAATTTTGACGATCCCCAGCGCCGCTCTTCTCAGGGCATACGGATCGCTCGACCCGGTGGGCACCACGCCCACGGTAAAGCAACCCGCTATGGAATCCAGCTTATCTGCCAGCGCCACAGCGCATCCAGTCACGTTGCGCGGAATTGGATCCGTCAGTCCCACAGGCCGGTAGTGATCGTAAATCGCGTCAGCTACTTCATCGGCCTCGCCTTGTGCGCGCGCGTAGAGCCCGCCAACAATCCCCTGCAACTCCGGAAATTCGCGCACCATCTCCGTGGCCAGATCGCACTTTGCTAGTTCGGCCGCGCGGTCCGCTTCTGCCACGTGCGCTTCAATCATGCCACTGCTGTACCACTGCTCTGTCAGCCAACGCGCAATAGACCGTACTCGTTCCACTTTGTCGCGATAACTGCCCAGCCGCGATTCGTAGGTAACGCGTTCCAGTTTCGCTAGATTATCTACCAGGGGACGTCTTTGGTCCGCCGCCCAGAAGAATTGTGCATCGGCAAATCGCGCCCGCAGCACGCGTTCATGCCCAGCACGCACCAGCCCCCGCGAATCCCTGGCGAGATTAATGACCGCTAAAAAGTTAGGAGCCAATTCCCCGAAACTATTTTCCACCGCAAAATATTTCTGATGATCGCGCATCACCGTCACGAGAATCTCGTCGGGTAAATTCAAAAACTCCTTGTCGAACTCGCCTTCAATAACGGTCGGATACTCATTCAAGTAACACACGAGGTTTTCGAGCGTCGCGTCTTTGTGGATTTGAAAACCATTCTTGCGCGCTAGCTGCGCTAATTCCCTCTCAATCTTTTCGCGCCGCGCCTGTGGCCGTACGATCACTCCGTTAGCGCCGAGCTTCTTTTCATACTCCTCGAAATTGCGAACGGTCAGTTCCCCTTTTCCGATGAAGCGATGCCCGAATGTTTTGTCGCCAGACGACACACCCCCATAAGAAAACTTCAGCGGACGTCCATCCAGTAACGCCAGCAGCCAGCGAATAGGCCGAATAAATCGCGCGCCATCGATTCCCGTCCAGGTCATCGAGCGCGGCCACGTTAAATCGTGGATCGCTCGCGGCAAAATCTCGTTCAGGATTTCTTCCGCGGTACTGCCGCGCCGGACTTGACGCGCCGCCAGATATTCGCCTTTCGGCGTTTGTATTCTATGCAAGTCCTCGACACGAACGCCCTGCTTTTCTGCAAAGCTCAACGCTGCGCGCGTAGGCGCTCCAGCCTTGTCAAATGCTACCGATACTGGCGGTCCGGTTACGTCGCTGGTGACGTCCTCTTGCTTCGCGGTCAGCCCGCGCACCCACGCAGAGAGCCTGCGCGGCCCACTGAATGTCTCGACAGTCACGCCCTGCATCAAATTTTCCGCGGTCAACAATTTTGTAATGTTAGTACGCAGCTCGTCCGTCGCGCGCGGCAACATCCCCGCCGGAATTTCCTCGCAGCCAATCTCAAACACCAGCTCGAGTTTCTTTTCAGCTTTCGATTCAGATTTTTTACCGGACTTCTTTGCACCGTGATTGCCCGCTGGAGTCATGCTCGCAACTCCCGTCGCTTTGCAGGCCCGCCGATTTGCTCCAGGTAGGCCGCGGCCGTTTTGCACGCCGCGCCACGCACTCTCGCCATCAACGCGGCGCGCTCGGTGGTTGAGATTACGCCGCGAGCATCCAACAAATTAAAAAGGTGCGAGCATTTCAGACAATGATCGTAAGCGGCGAGCACTGGATATTTTGTTCGAGCATCGCCTTTCGACGCCGCGAAACCTTCAAGTAATTCTTTAGCTTGCTTCTCGTGCAGATCGAACTCCGCGCGAATCGCCACGGCGTCGCTCTTATCAAAGCTGTACACGGAAAACTGCTGATCTTCCGCCAGGCGAATTTGCCCGTAGGTTTTATCCGCGGACCATCGCAAGTCATACACGCTATCCACACCTTGCAGAAAGGCGCAGATGCGCTCCAATCCATAAGTCAATTCCACAGAAATGGGATCCAGATCAATGCCGCCGCTCTGCTGGAAATAAGTGAACTGGGTAATCTCCAGTCCGTCGAGCAGGACCTGCCAACCGATTCCCCACGCACCCAGCGTCGGCGATTCCCAATTGTCTTCCTCAAATCGAATGTCGTGCACGTGCAAATCGATGCCAATCGCTTCGAGGCTCTTCAAGTAAACGTCTTGCACATCGGCGGGCGAAGGTTTCAGGACCACCTGGAATTGCGAATGCTTATAAAGGCGATTGGGATTCTCGCCGTAACGCCCATCCGCTGGCCTCCGGCTGGGCTGCACGAAGGCCACGCGATAAGGCTGCGGTCCAAGAACCCGCAGGAAAGTTTCCGGATGCATCGTGCCTGCGCCAACTTCCACATCGTACGGTTGCTGCAGCACACAATCTTGATTCGCCCAGAACTGCGAGAGGCGCAAAATCAAATCCTGAAAATTCAGGCCGACATTTTTCTCCCAGGTTTTACTTTAACTTTCAAATTTTCTCCAAAAGCTCTCTGGTCCCCAATTTTCTCTCGGTGTGATGCTCGATCCATCCAAGGGACGCTTCGCGCAATTCTCTAAGCGCCGGCTTCATCAGACTCAGTCAAAGCAATCCGATCCAACCGTTCCCCCGTGAAGCGCTCGGCGAGTTCACGCGCTGCTGGATGCATTGCGGACATCCCTGTCGCCGGCATTTCTCGCAAAGCAACCCAGGCAACCAACTCGCAAAATACGCAGGGTGAGAACCAAACGCTGTGCCGCAATTAGCGCAGCGATCAAACCGCGGCAGCCAACCACCCAATCGCACCGTCCAAAACGCAAAATAGCTCAGCGGTAATGACCACTCGCCGGTTCGCTCGATTTCCTGCGCGGTAAGCGGGGTAAAAGCGGAACATGAGTCGGATACTTCGCGCTCCGGTAGCGCGATTTCCGCCACTTCACTCACCACCGCCATCCCGGTGCTTAGGAAATAATCGCTTTGCGACTTATTGAACAACTCCAGCGGCTGGCATTTTGCTGGATGCGCACCAGACACACATCCTTCTCGATATACCAAACTTGCACATGCGACAGCAGTTGCAGCGTCAAGCCGTAGCGGTTCTTGATGCGCCGCGCGCCAGCCGCAACCCCGCGCATTCTGCCCCGAGTGGCGCATCCCAGAAAACTAACCAGCCGGTCAGCCTCTCCCAGCGGAAAAGTTTTTAAAATCAATGGCTTCGAGTTTTTCCCGGGCGGGCATGAACTTTTCTAGCGCGCCGCTATCATCTCCGGCCTGCTGGGGCAGAACTTTTGCAAGCACGAGAACATGTTTAATTATCACACCTGCAACGCGCGCGCAATGTTTGCGCGCGCGAAAGGCTCAATTGCGGGGTAGGTTACGTTATCTGAAAATTATGAAAAACACTTTTCGCTTTTCATGGTTGGCGCCTGATTGCTAAATCCGCAGCGTCACAGGCGTTGGCCAGGCTTTATGTTTTTGTTTTGCTTTTGGTTACTCTGACCGCGGCTCTCCGTGTTTATTCCACTCAAAGATCTTAACCCGCACCGGCGATTCCCTATCGTCAACGTTCTGCTCATCTGCGCGAACGTTGCTGTTTTCCTGCACGAAATCTCGCTGCCCCCACACTGTTTAAAGCCTTCCTGATGGCCAATGCCGTGATTTCCCGCGCGCTTCCCGGCTTTTCTTGCGGGAACATCGAATTCGTTGGCGCGTTTCTGCCGCTGTTGACCAGCTTATTTCTGCACTCCGGTATCGCCCACATTGCCGGGAACATGCTTTTTCTTTGGATTTTTGGCGACAATGTGGAGGATTTCTTCGGCCACATCCCGTATCTATTCTTCTATCTAGTCTGTGGCACCGGCTCCGGCCTTCTGCACGTGCTCTTCAATTTTAATTCTTCCCTGCCGGCGCTGGGTGCGAGCGGCGCGATCTCCGGAGTGATGGGCGCGTACTTAATTCTTTATCCCGGCTCGCGCATCCTGACACTGGTGTTTATTTTCCTGGTTCCGATTCCCGCCTTTTTTATTCTGGTGTACTGGTTCTTTCTGCAATTTATCGCCGGGGTCACGAGTATTGGCGATATGAGCCATGGCGGGGTCGCATGGTGGGCGCACGTCGGTGGGTTTCTTCTTGGGATGGCGCTCACCTGGATCATTAGATCGCGAACTAAAGCTCCACTTTACGCATCACGCGGCTATTGAAGATGTTCAAGTGAGACTTTGATTTTCGGCGCGCCGACTATCCCCGCGAGCGAGTCTCGGCGCCCGATGTTAAAGTGCCACTTGCATTGTCGGATCGCCGACAACTTGGACGCGAAATTATTCTTGTCGAGATTCTAGGCAGAACGTAGCAACGGAGTGAGTAGTTAAAGTATTACTTTGATTGTTTGCGCGGACGTGTATTGCACACATCGGAGACGAATTTCGCGAGCCAGTCTCCCACCTCGCCAGTTTTGTGGGTACCACCGAGATCGGGCGTCACGAAATTTTCGTGTACTGCTGCTTTCACGGCGCTGTTCAAAGCCGCAGCCTCCACGCTCCATCCCAAAAACTCCAACATCATCGCGCTGGCCAAAACGGAACCGAGCGGATTAGCAATTCCCTTGCCCGCAATGTTCGGCGCGGAGCCATGGACTGGTTCAAACAGCGCCGTTTGGCCAGGATGAATATTGCCCGAAGGCGCCAGACCCAGCCCGCCGGCGAGTTGGGCTCCTAGGTCGCTGATAATGTCGCCAAAAAGATTGCAGGTAACGATCACGTCGAACTGGCTGGGGTCACGCACAATCTCCATGGCCAGCGTATCAATATATAAATGACGCGATTCGATGCCGGGGTACTCCTGTCGCACCTGCTTGAAGACGCGCTGCCACAAGTCATGCGCAAAAGTCATGGCATTGGACTTATCGCTCATGCACACGCGCTTTAAACCCTTGCTTTGCGCGTATTCAAACGCAAATCGTATGATGCGCTCCACGCCTTTGCGCGAGTTGACGTCTTCCTGGACAGCAATTTCGTCAGCGGTGCCCTTTTTAAAAAAGCCGCCGACGCCGACATACAAGCCTTCGGTATTTTCGCGAAAAACCATCAGGCGAATATCTTTTTCCGTGCGCCCCTGCAGCGGAGTAAGCCGTTGGTGAAGAAGTTCCACAGGCCGCGCGTTCACGTACAGATCCAGCTTGAATCGCAGGCCGAGCAGTATGTCGGCGGCGTGTTGATTGCTAGGCGCCCGTGGATCGCCGAGCGCGCCAAACAAAATGGCGTCGAACTCATCACGCAACATTTCCACCGCGCCGTCCGGCAGGCTCACGCCCTCGCGAAGATATTTGTCCGCGCCCCAATCGAACTGTACAAACTCCATGGAACGGCCCGTGGCGGCGATCACTGCATTTAAAACTTTCAGCGCTTCAGGCGTGACTTCTTTGCCGATGCCGTCGCCGGGAATGACGGCGATTCTGGCGGCGTTACCACCCCGGCGCATTGGCAACTTTTGCGAGTTTTCTCCATTCCCGCAATTACTTAAGACGTTCCGTGCGCGTGGTAAGTTTTTCGATCAGCTCGCGCCGCGGTGTAAAACCGATGCCCGGGCCCTGCGGCACGGCGATCGTTCCGCGGGAAGACACCGTTACTTCAGGCTCGATGATATCTTCTTGCCAGTAACGTTTGCTGGCGGTGACATCTCCGGGCAGCGAAAGTTTGGCAGCGTCGATAAAGCAATGTTGTGCGCGCGGCCGATACCCGTTTCCAGCATGCCTCCGCACCACACCGGCACGCCTGTACGCTGGCAAATATTGTGGATTCGTTTCGCGGCAGTTAATCCGCCGACACGCCCCGGTTGGACATTAATGATCTTGCACGCCCCGAGAGTCACGGCGGCCAGAGCCTGTTCTTCGCTGTGGATGCATTCGTCCAGACAAATCGGGGTGTTCAGGCGCTTCTGCAATTCGATGTGGCCGAACAGGTCGTCCCAGCCGAGGGGCTGCTCGATCATCATCAAGTAAAAGCCTTCGAACTGCTTCAAGAGCGGCCAGTCTTCCAAACGATAGGCGGAGTTGGCATCCACCATTAGTTTAATGCGCGGGAAATCCTGATTTTTGTATTTCAACAGAGACTTGCAACAGAAAAATGAAACTGAGCCCGAGAAAGTGGTGTTGGAGTTGGTACAGAAAAATGAAACTGAGCCCATTGCTAGGCTTATTTTTTTTTGGGCTTTTTAACCATAAGTTGAGAAACATTGAGTCCAGTTCACCTTCCAAACTTGTTTAGCCATACGTCTACCTCATTAAAAATAATTAGCAAACTTCCAAAAACGCCCCTACTTGTTCAAAACTAAGAAATTTTTTTTTTTCCTGTTGAGTGGGTGGTTCAATTCCTAACAAGTGGCCATGCTGTTTGTGTGGAACTCCAAAGGAGCCAAATTTCCAGTTTCTTATGTTCCTAGTCACTTGAGTTTCGCTACATGTCATGAGCTCATTGGTTCCGCATTTGTGGAGCATGATGTGGCTTCCACACTAGAGTGCCTTTCTTTGTTTGCCCAACTTTTTAAACGCTTGTTTCCTCCCCTGCTTACTCTAGTTGTCTACTTCCAGGTCTTTAAACGTCTGCAGCAGTGACCAACCGAACCAAGGAACCAGACATAGAA
>CAVPKZ010000162.1:0-71204 GCA_963705755.1 uncultured Acidobacteriota bacterium
GATTCATGCCTACATTCTATATTCGCGATTCGCGAATAGCAAATCGTATTTCCTTGAAATGTGCTATATTCCAGTAAGTTATGTTTTTCTTAACGATACAAGGAGAACTGACTGATTACTGTCAATCTCTAGATTTGGGCAAGAACTCTCGAGGGAAGGCGAGTCGAGGAAATCGCACGAGGATCCAGCTCATCCCGATAATAAGCATGAACGGCTTATACAGCTTCCCGAGTTCGCTGTGCACTTCTTCTCGGGTCAATGAGGCCAGGGCATCACGGCCGTCAGAAATACAATCCATCCGAACGCGACAGCAAACATCATCAACAAACGGCCAAGAGGCGGCGCTGCCTCTGCAGGATGCCCTTGGCCCTTTGTCTTAGAAGGCCCATTCCGGCGGCACCATGTATCCGTTTGTCTTCGCATATTCCACCAGGGCTGTAGTCTGACTGACGATAGTGTGGTCCGCCTTCTGACGGTCTCAGGAAACCCGCGATAAATTGCAGCTGGTTTGTTCATTTACTTGACATACGGGAGGCACGAGGACTTCGTAGACCTGCTCGAGCTTTCGGGGGAGCAAACGATCGAAACGATAATCGAATTGAAGCGCGCGGTCGTCGAGTGCAGGCCGCCTAGCCATGCCTTCTTCTCTGCGGCAAAGCGGCATGTAATGCCCGACTCACGATCTCGCTCAACGACAAATCTGTGCGGTTCACAAAAGCGCGCAGGCGGCGAAGTGGCTTCGGCATAAGTGAGGAACTCGCGCCCAACACAATCACGAACAGCGACGTTGGCTAGATTTCGCCGGTAACCGGATCGTGCACCGGAATCGTGGCATCGGCCCAGTCCACGAAACCCTTCTCGCCAGGCTGGTGTACCTGGCGAAGAACTACATCCTGCTTCCTGCGCCAACGTTGGTAGAGCCCGCAGAAGCGACTGTAGCCATACCCTTCCGGATGCACCTGCCGGTATTCTTCCCAAGCTAACTGCAACGTCAGATGGCGATGCTGCTGCAACTGTGAGTGCAAGGCGGGAAAATCCGGGAAGACTTGTTCGGGGAGTCGTTTTACCACCTGCGCTCTCCGAACAAGAGCTGCTCGACGCGCTGCTCGTCCCAGCCTTCCGGAGTCGGCCAGGCTATCCCGGCCGCCGCTGCCCTCTTCAGGTAGTTATGGACGGCTCCCTGACTGATCGAACAAGCTCGGGCGATCTCCCGTTGCCCCAGCCTCAGCTCAAAGCGGAGGCGGAGGACTTCCTTGATCTTAGGCCTGGACACTCTCCTGGTTGGCAGGCTGTCGCTCCTCTAGGTTGGTCGTCGGGAGAACAGCTCGCCTACTGTGATGTCCAGCGTCACCTCGCCCGGTGGAAAACATTCCGAGGCATCGTGATCACGATCATCCCGGAATCGCGATCACGATCGTTCGGAATCGTTGATCACCATCCCCCGGAATCCGCAGAAATCTCCTCTTGCGAGACAGCCGGCGCTGAAACTGCCTCAGCTTCGGCAGAAACTCTTTCAACGGAGCAAGACCATCCTCGTAAATGCCATCCGAAAGGGTGTAGAAGCGTTTCACGCCCCAGTCCAGTCCAACAACAGACGTGGAAGGATGAAGCGGTTGATTTACCTCGCGCTCGGTCTGAATGGAAATAAAAATCTTGCCGTTTCCCAACGAGACAGTAATGTTCTTAGGCTTCCCTTCCATGTCCCGAGATTTGCGGTAGCGTATCCAACCGAGCTTTGGTAGTTTCACGCGACCGTTTGCGCTGTCCACCTCGAAGCCTTGTGGAATACGGAAGCTGTCTTTCTTGCTTTTCTTGCGGAATACTGGAGAATTGGCCCGGTCCTTGAAAAAGTTTATGTAGGCCTGATCTAAATCTTTCAGCGATTGTTGAAGAGCTTGTGCGGGAACATCGGAGGGCCAACCAAATTCTTGCTTCCAAGCAGGTAGCAGAGCGGCCAAGCCAACATACCCCAGCGTTTCTCTTTCCTAGTGTATCGATCTTTAGTGAGTGCAAGGGCATTGTTGCAGACGAAGCGGCATGCTCCGGGCGAATCTTCGCACTTTGTGAACCTGCTCGCCGTTAAGCCTCGTCTCAAATTTGAACTCTTGTCGTCTCAGCAAGCCGGATTTTGCCCCTCGTTTCGGTATCTTCGTTACACAAGAGACTTCGGCCCCGCAGCCGGAGCCTGCGGCGTATCCATCTCGATCTGAATCAGTCCTGCTTCATGGTCGAGAAGCCCTTTGCCAAGGTCAACTTTCTTGCCCTTGGCATAGATCTCATGGCGAGGATGGCTCCTATACCAGTCAGCATGTGTTGCCGTACGATTCATGTGCTCGACGACTTTTCGCCAACCGCCACCGTTGTAGGCGCAAAAGCTAATTTCTCCTTGTTGGGTCGCCACTGGCGTACTCGAATTGGAAATGGCAGAAAAATCGTAATTAAAAGCGTCCTGGAACCACAAGCCGTTAACAATCATGACTTTCCAACGCCCTCTGTATGAGTATGCTTTCGGCGACCAATCGTCGCTACTACCAGCAACACGGTAGAAACAGTCTTCGAGCAAACCCCTAACCTGCGTGAGATCGAAGCCTAAAGGGTGCTTCTGCTGATCGAGATTGCGCAGCATGGACAACCACACGAGAGCTCTTGTGATGGCCGGCCCCCTGCCACTATCCGTTATTTCCATGACGTCGCGCATAAATTGTTCAAAATTAAAGAAGGACGGAATGGGGACCGCTACCTTTTTCACCGAATCTATCAGCAAGAGGCTGAACATCCCGTGATTTGGGTGTGTGTCCGGGAAAAGGCTTCCTAACTCTGCATGCGGGGTTAGGACGTCGCACAAATGGGCGAAAATTCCATAGTCTGAGACCGGGAACCAATCACGCATTGGCCGCCAGGTAATCGAACCCTGTTCCTGCAGGTCGTACGCGAGTTGCGAGAGCGGATAACGCTTGACGTAGCGGTCATCGCTGGATATGCGTTCATCTCTACCCGTAAACATCACAGGCTGAAACAGCACGCCGTGAATCTTGTCGATGTTCTCGATTGCGAAACGGACAATGTCACCAACACCATCGTTATTAAGGCCGTTGACTACCGTAACTTGGAGCGTAGTTCGCATTCCAGACGCAGCGATGTTTTCTAAAGCCTGCCGCTTCACCTGCATGTAGTTTCCGAGCCCGCGATGTTTGTTCTTTTCTTCCGAGACGCCATCGCACTGGAGATACACGGCGTGCAATCCGGCCGCCTTCGCCTGGAAAGCAAAGTCTCTGCTCTCGGCAAAACGGACACCGTTCGTCGCAACGTGAAGACGGTGGAAACCCCTGCTCTTCGCGTGTCGGACGGCATCAAGAAAAATCTGTGAAAGTGTGGGCTCTCCTCCAGAGAACAGAACGTTGACCTCTCGTTGAGGCTTAAATGAGCCCGCATTGTCAAAGAGGGCCTTTATGTCTTCCATGTCTAATTCATGCACATAGCTCGCGGCGTTCGCATCCATGAAGCAGGGAGAACACTTCATGTTGCATCGGTTGGTGAGATCGACGATCAAATATGATCCCCGGCCTGATCTGATGCTGCTGGGACCGTGATTGTGCACCTCATGATCGTAAAAGCATTCAAAATCCCGACCAAAAGCAAGCCGCTCCATCCTTTGGAAAAAATCCGGGTGATTGGACAACACGTCTTCAAGCGGGCCATGCCTGTCGCACGCTTTGCGCATCAGGATGCGCCCGCCTTCCTCCAGTATTTCTGATTCAATCATTCCGGGTCGGTCTCTGAAATCAGCAATCTCATTTTCGCCCTTCAGAACCGCCTCTGCCGCTTCGCGGTTGCAATCAGGGCAGAGCGAAGTCGTTTTTCTGGGAACACCCAGTTCCAAAGATCTTCGTTGTCCCCACTTGAGCAGCGGTCCAGGGGCCCACTTTGGTGTGGGCAAGACTTCTTCTCGTAGTGCGTTATTAATCGGCTGAAGAAATTTCCAGCCGAGATTTGCGATTGCACAAAAGGCGTCAGCCTTTGACGTAAACATTGGAATACCTCCCTGACGGTATGCTCACAGGGCAACAGGAACGTGTTGAGAAACAAGCTGGGTAGGAAAGCAATACGCGCATGGCTTGGCACCTGTCAAGTGAAAATGTGGTTAGCAAGAACCCGTCGGCGAAAGTCTTCTTAACTCTGTATCACAACTAGGATTGGCCCTGAGATCCTACGACCAAGCCAGCAAGCGAATTTACGCGATCGGCGGCGAAGGGGCGACCTCCGTTTTTGCACAGCAGGATCCAGACTACTACAAGGAGTCCGCTAGAATCGCCACGGTCAAGGGGCCGCGAACAGGCTTTTTTCAGCCGAACTTGACCGCCTGTTTTTGGCAGTGTGTCCCCAGGGGACTCAACTGGCTGCGATTCGGGTCTTCAATCCTGTCCGGTAGACTCTAGCGCGTCTCACTGAGGGCGTGCCTCCGAGACGAGGCCTAGCTCTCCCTCTCCGTGACATTGCTGTGACAGCAGCGCACCAAACGCTCCAGACAGAGCCGAGGAAGATAACCGCTAGCTCGGCGGTTTTCCAAACCGCCGAGCAAAGCGGTTCTCACGAATGAAATCTCAGTTCGACAAGCCCCTGTATCAAGGACGATCATCGCGCGCCCACCCTGGGCGTTTGCGTTCTTTTTGCGTTGTAGGATCGGAAATGATGGGCAGTGATGGGTTGTGAAGGGGAGCTAAACTCTTGAGTTTTCAGCTATCTCGTTTGTTTGACGTGCCCGACCTCAGTTTATGAGTCCGCTGCTCTAAGCGCTGAGCTACAGGCCCGGAGTCTTCAGAATATACTACAAAGAAAAGAATTAATGAATATGGAACGGGCTCTCAGAAGGGATCGCATATTCGCGCCGGTGCTAATTGTCGTGACAGTGTAGCTAGCGAACAGCTCCGGCTCGACCGCGTTCTAAAAGGACATTTCCGTGGCGGATCCAGAAGGTGAAGATTAGCGGGTCTATTTCCCGCGAAAAACCTTCTTGCGAATGTCGGGCCAGAATTCTTGAAAGACGTGATTCAGCACCGCGGATTCCATTTGCGTTCCAAAGTTCCTCGCCGTTTGACTTAGGCCGCGCTCCTGAGGTGGATAATAAGCGTTCGACAAACCCGCTTCCAGTCCGTTGCCCGCCACCTCGGACCAGTTGAAGCTCGTGCCTCCTGAATCAGTCTTGGTGACGAAAGCACGTGATATGGCGTAGCCCGTGCGGCGGATAAACCCTCCCTGACCCATGGTGTAATAGCGTGGATCCTCGTGCGTGATCGCGGGCACTATAGCCTCGGTGAAAAACGTTCCCGACACTCCGTCGGCGAATGTGCGCCAATAATAGCGGCCGTAACCGGCCATTCCGTGACCCAGTTCCGGGTCCGAATTTAGTGCTAGGGCTTGCGCTGCCAGAATTGCGGTCCAGGTAAACGAGGAGTAATCCGTCAGACTATCGTGAGTGGCCAGCACGAATTTCTCGCGGGTGGACAGCGGTGGAAGCTGCGTATGCGCGCTCACCGCTGCAAAGTTGGGAACAACATAGAACATACGTTTGCTCTGCTGGCCCTCGGAGTCGTCTTTTTTGTCCTGCGGAGCCGGATTCTGTTTGTCCTGGGGAGGGGGATTCTGGCTTGCCGGCGCAACTGGAGAGCTGGATGGCGGCGCGGCAGCTGGGCTGCTTTGCGATGTGGGAGCCTGTTGGGCGTCGTCGGGAGGATTGGCCCGGTCCGTAGCTTGAGTCTGCGACCAAGCGAGTGCAGGCCAGACAAAAGTGAGGGCCATCAATACGCCACTTCTGATTTCCAGCAAGGCTTCCTCCGAATCAAAGCACAAATCCACGTAACGAACACAAGACCCGACTTGCTTCTAAGATGCGGGCCAGGCCGGCTAAGTCAACCATCAACACTATGAATTATTGAATATCAGTCGTTTCTATCGCATTGGGAGGTCCCGAATTTCTACGACCGCATGCATCCAAAGTGCCCTTTTGCTGAGTTTTGATGCGGCACCGATTATTGTAAACATTCCGATATTGCATGTACGCGAGGGCTCAAATTCCTGAAAGGCTATTATCAGGAATCAATGAATTCAACGCTCGTTGAGATTCGGGCAAGTTGGGTGCCAGCAATGTCAATGGGGTTTTGAAGGCCAGCCGGGGCGCCTCAGCGCTCGGAAATTGGCGTGATACTGGCGTTGCCTGGCTTTTAACCATCACGTAACATCGCGGTAATGGGTAATTCGCCTCATGATGGCGGACGACTGCCTGGGGCGCCGGGCGCGGATCGTCGTGTGCATCAGCGGCGGGCCGTTAGGCCGCGGCTATATGTACTCTTGGGCGGCTCGGGCACCGATGGAATATTGAACGACGTTAGCGAAGGCGGCGTCGCGCTGGATCTTGTTGGCTCGGAAGCTCCGGGCGAATACGTGGATGTCGATTTTGAAATGCCCGAGCTCGGGCGCCACTTTGAAGCTAAAGGGCGGGTCACATGGCGAGACGAGTCCGCGAAAAAAGTTGGAGTGACGTTCGTAGATCTTCCCGAGGCGTCGCGCGACCACATCAGGCAATGGATCGCGATGAAAACTGCTTCCGCGGAGGCGGCGCAACCGGCAATCGAAATAGAGGCACTAGAGGCAGAACCAGAAGGAGCTAAAAGCCCTGCGCCTGCGGGTGAGCGAGAGATACCCGTAGAACCGCCGGTCAAATCTGCTGCGGCCAAGACCACCGTCGAGCAGCCAAGTGGAATGAAACCTGGCGCAGTAAGCGGAATCGAAATTGAGACGCCCGACAAACCGAAAGAAGACCTGGTCCAGAATTTGGTGGACTCATTCAAGACTCCTGCGAAAAAGGCGGATAACAAGTACGCTGAGGTAATTGCCACCTGGAACGAGCACAGCACCGGTTGGAATGTAAGCAGGGACTTTTTTCCCGCGTGGGGATATTGGCGGTGGGTTGTGGTGGGGGCCGTGGCTGGTGTGCTGGTGCTGTTGGCGATTGGTGTGGCCGCGCATCGCTTACCGTGGCGCAAGGCCACAGTCATCAGCGTTTCAAAAGCGGGCCAGTCGCCAAGTGCGGCGGCGCAGGATTCGCAAAATCAGGCAGCGGAGAATACCGGCAGCGCCGGCGATGCGGGAAGCGCCACCGGAAATGCGATTGGCAGCGACCAGGGCGACAATGCGAATAATGCGAACAATTCCGATGGGGGGGGCGGTCCTGTGAGCAGGGCTCCGAGTCTTCCGCCGGGGCTGGCTTCCGCGTTATCGAACGCCGGCCAATCTCCTTGTATCAACCTGGGTCCCCGCAGCGGCAAGATCCGCATTTATTTTTGGGCGGAAAAAAACACCCCTGAAGCGATCGTGGCAACCTACGCAAAGAATCTAAAAGCGGTGCAAGATGTCCAACTGGTGGACAAGGTGCCGTACGATCTGGTGCTGTACGTCAACGGCGCGCGCTTCAACGGCAGCGGCTCCGAAGCGGGACTTATGTGGAGCTCGCGCGTGTTTCGTCCCTGGTTTTGCGGGCCAGCCGCGGGCCTCTTGGAGCAACCGGAGGTCAACGAAAGTTTGCATTACGCGCAAGGCGCAAACCTGGACCAACGCGTTCAAGCCGAAGTGGCCTACTTGATTCTTCACACCTTTGAAAGCGTCCGCAACGAGCACCAGAAGCAACCCTGAGTCGAACGGTTCACCAATCTTAACAATGCGCCCCGACTACCTCTACCGGGCGGGGGTAACCGCATCTCACAGCGCCATTTTTTCAAATGAGAAAAGTAAATTAGTGCGGGATTCAATTCTCACGGCACGCGCAGCGACTTCCATGGCTGCGCCGCGACGAATCAGCGCCCGGTGCTCCTCCTGGGCCAGTATTTCCTGCCCGTGTTGGCGCACCGTCCATTTATAATCACGCTCCCAATCGATATATTTCTGATCCGTGAAACCTTGCGGAAAATAGCGCAGAAACTTGTTGCAGCACCGTTTCGCGCCATTCGCGACTCGTGCGCGAAGCGGACGGCTATCAAGACTTTCAACATTTTGCGTTTGGATAAGACACCTTGTCGTTCTGAGTTCATGCGCTACCCGTAGCCCGCCGAACAATGTTCACTTTAATTTGAAATAGCGGCAGCCCAATCCGGTGAATTCCCTATTTGTCCCACCTCGTACACGTAGGAACAGATCCGGCTGGTCGCTGCCGTTGGGACAAAGTACCAGTCTCGAGAGGTATTCGCGTACCAGCGAGGACGCCGACATTTTTTATCCAGAACACATATAATTTATAAGCACGACTTACAACGAAGCCAAAGCGCACATACCGTTCCAGCCTCGGGAGGCCCAGTAAACATGGCAATCGCGTCTATTAATCCCGCCACGGGAGAAGTCTTAAAAACGTTCGAGCCGCTCACGGCTGCGCAGGTCGAAGCGAAATTGAGCCTGGCGGCGAAGACTTTTGAGACATTTCGAAAGACCAGCTTTGTCGAACGCGCGCGGATGATGAACAAGGCCGCGGACATTCTGGACAACGAAAAAGAATCGCTCGGTAAGCTGATGACGCTGGAAATGGGCAAGACCTATCGTTCCGCAGTGGATGAAGCGGTGAAATCGGCGTGGGGTTGCCGCTATTACGCGGAAAACGCGGAACGATTTATGGCTGACGAGGTGATCGAGACCACCGCCAGCCGCAGCTACGTGCATTACCAGCCGCTTGGTCCGATTTTGGTGGTGATGCCCTGGAATTACCCTTTTTGGCAGGTGTTTCGTTTTATCGCGCCGGGGTTGATGGCCGGAAATGTTGGGGTGCTGAAGCATGCGTCGAATGTTCCGCAATGCGCCCTGAAAATTGAAGAGATCATGTTACGCGCTGGATTTCCGGAGGGCGCTTTTCAGACCTTGCTGATCGGTGTAAAAGAAGTGGACGGAATTTTGAACGATCCGCGCATTCAGGCCGCCACGCTTACGGGCAGTGAAGAAGCGGGCAAGCAAGTAGGGATGTCCGCGGCCAAGCGCATCAAGAAAGTTGTGCTGGAGTTGGGTGGCAGCGATCCCTTTATCGTTATGCCCAGCGCGAATCTGGATGACGCGGTGGCTACGGCGGTGAAAGCACGAGTGGGAAATAACGGACAATCCTGTATCGCCGCGAAGCGTTTCATCATCGCCGAGGAAATCGCCGAAAAGTTTGAGCGGGCTTTCGTCAACAAAATGGAATCGTTGAAGGTTGGCGATCCGATGGATGCGCAGACGGATGTCGGCCCGCTGGCGACCGCCGGCGCTGTGGAATCGCTGCAAGCCGATGTACAAAAATCCGTCGATGCGGGGGCAAAGGTTTTAACCGGCGGAAAACCGAACCGGGGGCCGGGCTATTTTTATCCGCCGACGGTACTTACTAACGTGCCTAAGAATTCGCCGGCGGGCTCTGAAGAATTGTTTGGGCCGGTTGCTTCTTTATTTCGGGTGAAAAACGCCGAAGACGCGGTGCGCGTGGCCAATGATCACCGTTACGGACTGGGAGCCAGCGCGTGGACCAATGATGATCGCGAGCGCGATTTGTTCATCAAAGAGTTGGAAGCCGGAATGGTATTTATCAACCAGATGGTGGCATCCGATCCGCGCGTGCCGTTCGGTGGAGTGAAGCGATCGGGCCACGGCCGGGAATTGAGCATCAACGGGATTCGAGAATTTACAAATATAAAGACGGTGTGGATCAAGTAGCTGAATTGCTTCAGTTCCGCAAGTCGACCAGTGCGCGTAATTCGCCCTGCCAAACACAGAGTTGCAAAAATTGTAAAATCGTGACGCCGTAAAAAAGCGAGGCGAGCGAATTGCCCGCCCTGCTGCTTACGATTTTACTCCCCGTGCGTCTATGCCAATCATGTGGATAGCGGCGCCATTTCTGCGCGTCGCTCCAAGCCTTTAACTAGCAGTCATGTAATGCGTGGGAGTTTTTCGCCCGAAAAGGAGCCTCTATGCGTAATTTCTGCGGCTTGATCATTGCTGTTCTGCTTACCCTCGTTGCGGGAGCGCAACCGGCGCGCGCGCAATTTAAAAATGGCAGCCAAGCTACGGAACTCAATCTACCTAGACTCAGCCGACGGGCGCAGATAACGCAACGCGTGGGCCTCACCGATATAACCATTGTTTATCACGCGCCATTAGCGGGTGGGCGCGAACTTTTCGGAAAAACTGTTCCTTATGGACAGGTGTGGCGCGCCGGCGCGAACGAAAATACAACGATTTCTTTTACCGATGACGTTAGCGTTGAAGGCCATCCGCTTGCGGCAGGCACTTACGGACTGCACATGATCCCTAACGCAGACCGGTGGACCATTATATTTTCGAAGAACTCCACTTCATGGGGCAGCTTCAGTTATGACGAAAAAGAAGATGCTCTGCGCGTCAATGTAAAACCTATTGCCGAAGAGAACCGCGATTCGCTGGCGTACACGTTTGATGACATGAAAGTCGACTCGGCAACGGTGACGCTGCGTTGGGGCAAAGTGGCTGTTCCCTTCCACATTAAAATAGACACCAACGCCATCGTCGAGCGCAGCATCGCGAACCAGTTGCGAAATACCGGCGGGTTTACCTGGGCGGGTTATGACGAAGCCGCGAACTGGAATCTGGACAACAACTACAAACTGGATGAAGCACTGAAGTGGGAGGACACTTCGCTGCAAAACGAAGAGCGCTTTGAGAATCTGGAGACGAAATCACGGATTCTCGACGCCATGGGTAAAAGGCAGGAAGCTGCGACGACACTCGCGCTGGCGCTCGACAAAGCGAACGCTATCCAGTTATACGTTTACGCGCGTGGACTGCAGCGGCAGAAACAGCAGGACAAGGCGTTCGAACTTTACCGCCGGGATGCGAAACAGTTTCCGGATCATTGGATCACCCATCTCGGCTCGGCGCGCGTCGCTTCCGGTTCCGGAAACTTCGACATAGCCGTAAAGGAAATGAAACTGTCTATTGCGGCTGCGCCGGATCAGAACAAGACGTTTTTGCAGCCGATGCTGAAACGTCTGGAGAACAAAGAGGACATCAACAAATAGTTGATAGCCTCCGACGGCAACTGATTGCGCGACGGATTTTGATGCAGCGCTAGGCGTGGGACAACGCGGGAGCGTGATCGGACACCGCGGCTAAAGCCGCTTCCATCACCAGCAGACCTTCATTGAACTGGTCGTCGGTAATGGCCAGCGGCACTAAAATTCGCATCACGTTGTTGTAGGTGCCCGCGGTGATGGTGATGAGTCCGTGTTCGTAGCAATAATGCGCGATGCCTTTGGTTTCGGTATCCGCGGGCTCACGCGTTTCGCGGTTGCGCACCAGTTCGATGGCACACATTCCACCGATGCCGCGAATTTCGCCGACGAGCGGCCATTTTTTTTGCCATTCGCGTGCGCGGACTTCGAATGTTTTGCCGATGGCGGTAGAACGCTGCAGCAATTCGGCGCTTTCCATCATTTCGATGGCCGCCAGCGCGGCGGCGCACGATACGGGATTGCCTGCGAAGGTGCTGCCCAAGCCGCCGACACCCGGTGCGTCCATAATTTCTGCGCGGCCGGTAACCGCGGCGATCGGTAGGCCGCCGCCCAGCGATTTCGCGGTGACAATCAGGTCGGGTTCCACACCATAATGTTCGATGGCAAAAAACTTTCCAGTGCGGCCAATGCCCGACTGTACTTCATCGGCAATGAAAACGATGCCGTGCTTGCGGCAAATTTCCTGAATGATGCCGAAAAATTCTTCTGGCGGAGTGACGAAGCCGCCTTCGCCAAGAATAGGCTCGACGATTACCGCTGCCACCGAATCCGCGGGCACCAGCCGTCTGAAGGCGTCTTCCAGTGCATGAGCGCAGGTCATTTTGCATGACGGATACGTCAGATTGTACGAACAGCGGTAGCAGTAGGCGTGCGGGATGCGGTAGATATCGTTTACGAATGGCGCGAACCCTGCTTTGTAGGGATTCGTTTTGCTGGTCAGCGACATGGCCAGCAGGGTGCGGCCGTGAAACGCGTCGTTGAAACAAATCACCGCGGGCCGCTTGGTGTAGGCCCGAGCGATCTTGATGGAATTTTCCACGGCTTCCGCGCCGGTGTTGACGATGAAGGTTTTCTTCGCGAATTTTCCGGGCGCCAGCGCGTTTAGTTTTTCGGCCACCGCGACGTAAGGCTCGTAGGGAGTCACGCTAAAACACAAATGCAAATATTTTTCGATCTGCTCGCGAATCGCGGCCATGACCGGGGCGCTGCGATGTCCCATATTCGCGCAGCCGATGCCGCCAGCGAAGTCGATGAAGCGATTGCCGTCCACATCTTCCAGAATGGCGCCCTCGGCTTTGGCCGCAAAAATAGGCGTGGAATGATAAGGTCCGCGCGGGATGGCCCCTTCGCGTCGCGCCATTAAAGCGCGGGAACGTGGCCCGGGAATTTCGGTTCGAACTTGAATGGAGCTCATGTTTTCTTTCCTTTGAAGCTAATACCAGGCGATGGGCGTTTCGTCGAGATTGACGAACACCTGCTTGGTTTCGAGATATTCTTCCAGACCCCAGGGCCCTAACTCGCGGCCGAATCCGGATTGTTTGTAGCCGCCCCAAGGGGCTTCCACGTAAGTGGGCTGCATATGATTGACCCACACAATACCGGCGCGCACCGCTTTCACTACACGAAAGGCTTTGTAAATATCGCGGGTCCACACCGCGGCGGCCAATCCATAAGGAGTATCGTTGGCGATGCGGATCGCTCCGGCTTCATCATCGAAAGGAATTACGGAAGCTACCGGGCCAAAAATTTCTTCGCGGGAAATTCGCGCATTGTTGTCGACATCGTAAAAAATGGTGGGCTCGAGGTAGTAACCTTTACCAAATTGCTTTGGGCGGCCGCCGCCGATGGCCACTTTGGCTTCTTTTTTGCCGATTTCCAGATAAGAACTGACGCGATCGTATTGTTCCTTGCTGACGAGCGGACCCATTTTTGTGCCACGTTCAGCGGCGCGCCGAGCTGGATGCGTTTAGCTTTTTCGGTCATGGCTTCGACAAACTTGGAATAAATTTTCTTCTCCACCAGAATGCGGCTGCCTGCCGAACACACTTCGCCTTGATTGATGAACACACCGAAGAGAGCGCCGTCCACGGCGGCTTCCCAATCGGCGCCATCGAAGAAAATATTCGGCGATTTGCCGCCCAGCTCCAGGGTTACACGCTTCAAGGTGTCCGCGGCGCTCTTGACGATTAGTTTGCCGACGGCCGCGCTACCGGTGAAGGCGATTTTGTCTACGCCGGGATGCGCGACGAGCGCAGCGCCGCAGGTCTCGCCAAAACCGTTCACGATATTGACGACGCCGGGCGGCAAACCTGCTTCTTCGAACCAGTTTGCAAATTCAAGCGCGGTAAGTGGGGTTTGCTCCGCGGGTTTGAGCACCCCCGTACAGCCTGCGGCGAGCGCCGGCGCCAGTTTCCACGCGGCCATCAACAACGGATAATTCCAGGGAATAATTTGGCCCGCGACCCCGACGGGCTCGCGCAACGTGAAGCTGAGCGCATTGGCAGGCACGGGATTTACATGGCCCATAACTTTGTTGGCGAGGCCTCCGTAATATTCGAAGCAGGTGGCCACGTCGGCGATGTCGAATTCGGCTTCGACAATGGGCTTGCCTGAGTTGCGGGATTCGAGTTCCGCAAGCATGGCGGTGTTTGGCGGATTTTTTCCGCGAGCTTGAATAAAATGCGGCCCCGCTCGGCGGCGTTGGTCTGGCCCCACGGGCCAGAATCAAATGCGGCACGCGCTGCTTTTACCGCGTGATCGACGTCGGCAGCGTTCGATGAAGGCACCTGCGCGATGACTTCTTCTGTGGAGGGGTCGTAAACCGGGAAAGTTTCGCCGGAACTGCCGGCGACCCATTCGCCATTCACGAAATTCTGATAGGTTCGGACTTCCGCCTTCACCGTGCCTGGCATAACTGCCTCCAAATTCGCTCACTGCTATCCAAAAATATCAAATACAAATCATTACGCGCGAACGCATCGGCGTTCCAGCACATACACCGTCAAATGCCCGACGCCATGGCGGCCAGTTTTCGCGCTGTCTTGCGCCGGCCGTACACAAAAAAGAAAAATGCCGCGAGGCCGATGAAAAAAGCGTGCCCCCAAACATCCACAGTTCGTAGGAACGCAGCGAAGTAATCTGCTGCGCAGGGAAAAAAGCCAGCGCTATACCAAGAATAGTGGTGAGCAATCCGCTGGCTCCGGCGAGCAGCAGCGTCATCCGGCTATAGCGTCCCCTCACGAAAGGCTTCTGCTCGGCCATCTTTAACAGCGCGCCAAACATGTAAAGGAAGGGCACGAGCTGGAGCACTACGGCCAGCGACAAAAGCTTTTGAAAAGTTTCCTGCACTCCCGCACCGGTGAAACTGAAATTAATAATGACCAAAATCATGGATACCGAGGCATGTACGATCAGCGCGGCGTACGGAGTCGCATACTTAGGATGAATTTTACCGAGCCACGCGGGCATATAGGAATCCAAACCCGCCACAAAAGGGATTCTTGCGGAGCCGCCCAGCCACGCCGATCCGATACCGGCGATCGAAATACTCAACATAAACGCGAACGGCGCGACGATCCAGGGCACGCCAACACGGGTGGCCATGTGTCGCACGGCCTGCACGATTCCTTGCAACACGCTGATGTTGTCTTTGCTGACGGCGATCAGCAGAGTAAGCGTCGCGCCGATATAGAGAAGTCCGGAAAGAATTCCGCCCAACGCGACGGCTCCAGGCAAAGTTTTTTGCGGATTTTCAATTTCGTCGCCCATGACAGATGCCAGCTCGAGTCCCACCAGGCCAAAACAAATTACTCCAAAAGAATTGAGCACGAAGCGCGGGTTCGCGGGGATGGCAAAATCCGCTGAGGTTACAGTGGTTCCAAAACGCAGCCAGACCGCAATGCCCAATCCGATTAATACCGCTGCGGCGATTCCTGTGCCGATCGCGCCGACATTATTGATCCACTTCCCTACTCCCAAGCCCACGATATTCATTACCACCAAAATAGTCAGCAGCAGCACCGAAGCGGTCAGCGCGAACATCTTATTATCGGCCAGCGATTCGTGGCCGGCGCCAAGGGCGTAGACCGAAACGCCCACGAAATACAGCATTACCGTGGGCACGTACATCATGTTGTTGGTCCAGTAGCACCAGCCAGAAAAAAAGCCGTGGAAGTCTCCGAAAACTTCCTTGGCCCACAAATAAACGCCGCCTTCGCCGGGAAAACGGTGCGCCAGCTCGATCACCGCGATGCCCTGGGGCCAGAAAAAAAGCAGCAGCGAAATCAGCCATAACCATACGGTGACTCCGCCATTGGCGGCGATGGAAGGGACGACGTTGAGATTGAAAACCGCGACGACGAAAAGAAGAACCAGGTCCCAGCGGCCTAAAACGCGCCGCAAATGTGGAGCGCCGGTTTCTTGCGCATTGACAAGCGGCACGCTGACTTCCGTTGACATAATTTCCCTGGCGTTGATTATGGTGCGCTAAGCCGGCAGCACGCCCGCGGGTCGCTCGCTGTCCAGAATCACTTGCAAATTTTAATTAATGCCCGGCCGCGCCGACAAACGCGGCACCGCGCTCCTGCTGTGCCTGAGCCAGCGCCGGGGCAATTTCCTCAAACACCGCAAGATGTTTGTCGATGTCCGCTTCGGTGTGCTGCACGGAGATGGTCCACTGCTCATCCCACCAGTAGGGCTGCGCGAGCACGCCGCGATTCACCATGGCAAACCAGTAATGGCGCCATAGGTCGACATCAATGGCGGTCCAGTCGCGGTAATTGCGAATTTCCTGCGGGATACAGCATCAACGCGCCGTTTACTCCGGCGCTGACTGACGTAGGCCTGCAAACCTGACTGTTGCCACCGTTTTGCGATAGCCCTCGGTAAGTTTTTTGCTGAGCTTGCCGACGTGCACATAATTCTCGCGAGTCAACACTTCGCGAAAGGTAGCCAGGCCCGCAGCCATGGAAATGCGGTTGGTGTTGTAGGTGCCGCCGTAAAAACTTTGTGCTGCGAGATGAGATCCATCACCCCGCGGCTGGCGCCGAACGCGCCGAGTGGCGCGCCGCCGCCAATGGATTTTGCCAGACAGATCATGTCCGGCTTCACGCCGAAAAACTCCGAGGCTCCGCCCCAGGCCAATTTCGCGCCGGTTTTGACTTCATCGAAAATCAGGAGTGCGCCATTTTTCGTGGCGATATCGCGCAGGCCCTGCAAAAACCCGGGTTGCGGCATGCACAAACCCACATTCATCAAAATGGGCTCGAGAATAATCGCGGCGATTTGGCCGGGAAATTGCTTAAAGCGGTTTTCCACGCTGGCCAGATTATTGAAAGCCGCGATCGTTACGTTGTCGATGGAGGCTTTGGGAACGCCCATGCCGCCGGGCACGGAGGTCGGAGCGTCAGGATCGCCGTACTCTCCCCCCTTGGGTTTTACGCTGACTAACGCAGTGTCGTGCAAACCGTGATACGCGCCTTCAAATTTTAAAATTTTGTCGCGC
Organism: uncultured Acidobacteriota bacterium; assembly: GCA_963705755.1. GTDB lineage: Bacteria > Acidobacteriota > Terriglobia > Acidiferrales > UBA7541 > Acidiferrum. The sequence goes on from CAVPKZ010000162.1 coordinate 16,552, forward strand.
TTGGTGGCCGCGCGGGCCATGCGGCAAGCGTGCATGGTAACTTCCGTGCCGCTGGAGCCGAAGCGCACCATCTCCACCGGGTAGCGGGCGCAAATTTCTTCGGCCAGCTCCCATTCCATATCGTGCGGCATGCCAAAGGTGGTGCCGATGTGCAGGGCGCCCTCGATGGCCTTGACCACCGCAGGATGGCAGTGCCCGGCCATTAAGGCGCCGAAACACAAATTGTGGTCGATGTATTCGTTGCCATCGAGGTCCCACAACTTGCTGCCCGCACCTTTCTTCACAAAAATAGGATAAGGATCGTAGGCCCGGTAATTGCTGGCTACTCCTAGCGGGATGCGTTGCAGAGCGCGTTTGTGAGCTTCCGCTGATTTAGGCGTGCGCTTTTCATAGGTGGCGATTTCTTTTTTCAGTCCTTCGTGCATTTTTTCCGACATACATTCTCCGTGCCTGGCGGCATCACTGCCGCCAACAGGTCTCTTCCCTGCAGTCAGTTTACCGTCGTGTAAATTAGAAGCGATTGTGCGGCCGTAACCGCAATACAGTCTACCAAGCGCGGTCATGCGCTGGCCGCGAATTGATCCTTAACTCGCCTCTGCGAGCCGTCAGAACAGAAACTTCAGGGCAAACTGGAACAAGCGCGGCGGACGCACTTTCTGCGCAAATCCGAAGTTAGTTCCGTCGGAAATGTTTCCGTCCACATCATAGAATTGCGCGTGGTTCGCGATGTTATAAACTTCGGCGCGGAATTCCATGCGCACTCGTTCGTTCAGTGGCGTGTCTTTCACTAGTCCCATGTCGATGTTGTTGATACCCGGTGTGCAGCAAATCGAGCGAGGGGCATTGCCGATGGTTCCGGGCGCCACAGTGGCGTTGGTGAACAACGTGGGGTCAAACACGTAACCGTTATTTTTCCGAACGTCCTGCGTATGGAATGGCGCGGTCAAATTAGGCTCGCCGGGAGCTTCGAAGAAAATGCTGCTGAACTCTTCGACGTCGTCGGAAGAAGTGATGCGAATCGGAAAGCCGCTCTGGAAGGTAAGAATCCCCGACCACTCCCATCCGTCCACGAACTTGCCAGTGAGCCCTTCATATTTCGGCACCGGCAAGGTCCACACATAGCTGAACACAAAACGGTGGCGCGCGTCGTACAACGAAGGTCCGTAAGTGGCATTAAAATTTACTGGATTCAGTGAACTCTCAAAGCTGGAGGCGTTATCCAGAGATTTGCTGTAGGTATACGCTCCCTGAAATTGCAATCCATGCGAGAAGCGCTTCTCAGCAACACCTGCAAGGAATTGTAATTGGAATGCGCAATGGTATCTTCGCTGAAGATATTCGAAAATACCGGAATGCCATCCACCGGGCATCCGGCTCCGGTCAGAGGGTTGCAATTTGGCGATGAATATTGGCGCAGCCCTACCAGCGTAATGGGATTCGGATTCGGTCCGGTGACGGTGGACACCGGACCGTAAGGAAGATGAAGCGTAAAGCCGGCAGGAATTTCGTTAGCGGCGATCGTGTAGGAATTGTCCGCCGAGAACGAGCCGCACGTCAGGCTGGAATCCCCGGAGGCTACGGAGATCGCTTGCAGGTCATTGCAGGTTTGCGGATTTCCATGGTTGATGTCGTAGGAACCGAGCAGTCGATGGCCCTGGGTGCCAACATATCCGATTTGAAAGAGAATGTTACCCGGCAATTCCCGTTTGATGGTCAAGTTGTATTGATCGGAATATTGCGGCCGCAGCACTTTAGGAAATTCGCCGAACAACAAAATGGAACGGAAGCTGGCCCAATCAATGGGCGTGCCGCGCGGCGGATTCAAAATTCCGTTGAAGGGGTTGGGATTGGCGCTGCCGGTCTGATCCAGGAAGGGCGCCTGCAACAGAGGATCGACGATGAAATTACTTCCGCCAAAGGGAGGTTCGGCGCTGAACTGTTCCAGTACCAATTGCTCGATGGGATTGTAAAAAAGCCCGTAGCCCATGCTGATGCTGGTTTTGCCAGGACCGCCAATCAGTTTCCCGAGCCAACCATCGTGTGCACCAGGACTCCAATTCAAACCGAGCCGCGGGGCGAACCCTTTCCAGTAGGTTTGCGTGAGCGACAAGGGGACACCTTTGTCGCCGGGAAAGACCAGACCGGTGGGCGTCACTCCGGCAGCGTCGCAAGCACTGGCGCCGCCACCAAATGTAGCGAACAGAGGGTCGTTTGGCGTGATGGTGCAGGGATAGATGGTGGAGTTCTGGCCGGGACGGAAGGTCTGCACCTTGTGGCCGATGTCATCTAACGGAGTATTTACTTCCCAGCGCAGGCCGTAGTTCAGCGTAACATTTGAGCGAATTTTCCAACTGTCCTGCGCGAAGAGATACACCGAAGTACTGCGCACCAATTCCTGCTGCGCGGAACCCTGGCTGTAACTGCTCGGCAAGCCCAGCAGATAGTTGGGATAATTATCGCTGCCGGCCACATCGTTCGCGCCGCCCGGCCCGAAAGAGATGGAGCCGTTCACGTTGTAATAGAGAGTCTGGTCGAACTTCTGATAGCGAATGTCTCCGCCGAACTTCAAGCTGTGAGTTCCAATGATTTTACTGAAATTATCCGACCACTGAAAAGTGTTCCCCACTTGCGGCAACTGTCCTTCGAAGTTGTTGCCCAGTGAAAATCCGCCGCTGACGGAGATAAATGGCAGCCCTTCTTTGGTGGGTCCCAAGCCAGGGTGGATACCAAAGTTGGAGTTGGGAGTAATGGGAGCGCCGGTGCTGTCGACAAGCGGAGTATCTGTAGTGCCGGTAAAACAGATGGGCGCCGCCGCGCTTCCGCAGGAATTCTGCACCAAAGTAGTCACCGTTGGCGTGTTGAACTTTCCCTGCCCTTCGCGGAAGTAGGAGAAACGCGCTTCGTTGACCGCCGTGGAACCCAGCGTCCAGGTGTGCGAAATGTTTACTTGTTGCGTGCGAGTAGCAAAATCTCCTGGAAAATTGCCGAGATTGCCGCCCGCCGCCTGGAATTTGGCGAAGGGGTCAAGAGTGTTGTCATCGTCAAAGTAGTAGTAGCCGGAGAGTTTTTGATTCTTGCTTACATCGTGATCGATCTTGATGGTGAATTGGTCGCCACGATCAGTTTCGTTGGGCGCTCGTTGAAACAACCCATCGGAGGTGGGGTGCACATAACTCAGCAGTGCGGTAGAAAGCGGATCAAAGCACTGCGTGGGGATCTGGTTGCCGGGGAACAGAATGCTGTAATTGTTTGGCGTAGGTGTGGCCCCCGCCTGGATGTTGGCCAACTCGGTGTTTGCTGCGGGACTGAGAGCTGTGCCGCAGCGTGTTTGCAAAACATTGGCGACCGTCGGAGTGGTTAACGTGCCGGCGAAGGGAGTTTCGTTGGAAAAATCGCCGGCCAGGTTAGCGGAGGTCGGGAGCGGGACGGGATTGGAGGAAATACCCTGCTTGATGCGCCGGCCTTCATAGGAACCAAAGATGAACGTCTTGTCTTTTTTAATTGGCCCGCCTAAGGTGCCACCAAACTGATTTTGCTGGAAATCAGGTTTAACTGGATCGTAAAAACCCTTGGCGTTCAGAACTTTGTTCCTAAAAAATTCGAACGCGCTGCCATGCAGCTCATTGGTGCCGGATTTGGTGACCACGTTCACCACTGCGCCAGAATTGCGACCATATTCCGCATCGAACGAATTGGTGATGACACGGAACTCCGAGATGCTGTCCGGCGAGGGCTGAATGGCGGGCAAATTGGCGAACAGGTCGTTGCCGTCGCCTCCGTTAACGGAATAGTTGTTGGAGCGGCCGCGGCCACCATTCACGGTAACCACGCCTGCTTTGTCAGAACCGTAAAATAAATCGTTGCCCAATTGGGATTGCACGCCGGGTTGAAGCTGGAGTAGTTGATAAACGTCGCGCTGGTTCAACGGCAATTGCGTGGCGTCTCTTTCATTTACAACCGCGCCGAGCTGCGTAGAGGTGGTATCCACGATCGGGCCGGAGCCGGTTACTTCCACGGTTTCCGTAGAGCCGCCGACCGTCAGCGCGATGTCCAGGTTGGCTACCTGATTCAAATCGATGGTTACGCCTTTGCGTTCGTATCTCTTGAATCCTTGCTGCGTGACACCGAGGTCATAGGCGCCAACGGGGATTTCCAGAAAAATGTATTCGCCGTTGGAGCCGCTCACGGTGCTGCGCGTGACGTTAGTGGCTTCGTCGGTCAGCGCCAGGTTCGCGCCCGATATAGCGGCTCCGCTAGTGTCTGTCACGGTGCCGCGAATTCGCCCGCCGGTGCTTTGCGCACCTGCGCGCGGAGCGATGCAAAGCATTGTCAGTAAAAGCGACAGAACTCCTAAACAGACGGATGCACGCGAACGTAAACGGAAATCTGAGTCTCGGGACATAATTAACTCACCCCTATTTCCTAAACGCGAAATTTCTATTCACTTGCGCGATTCTTCGAGGTTGCTGCATTCCCCAAACCTTACTATAATCCTGCAAACTTAGAGAAGGTCGGGACCGGTGTCAAGCAGAAATAATTCATCCGGCAAATCGCCAAAACGCGGGATACCCCGTCCACTGCGTATCAGCGAGGTGGCGCGGCGCGTGGGAATTTCTTCTTCGGCGCTGCGCGCATGGGAAGCCCTGGGCCTGATCGTTCCACGCCGCAGCGAAAGCCATTACCGGGAATACGACGAATCCGACGTGCGCATGCTGCGCCGGGCAATTTTTTTGCGCCGCGAGCGTGGATTGAATCCTGCGGCGATCGTGCATGTGTTAAAGCGTCAGGGTCTGGTGATGGCTGCTCCGGATGCGCCGCGCATGCCGGGCCAACGTTTTCGACGTTTGCGCACGCGTCGTGGCCTGTCTCTGGCGCAGGTAGCGCGCGCGACGGGCGTCTCGGTGGGATTTCTTAGCGCACTCGAACGCGGGCAGATGCGTTCTTCGATCGCTACGTTGCGACGAATCGCGCGATTCTACCGCACCAACATTCTTTCGTTTTTTGAAGCAGCGGAAGAAAATCCGCGGCTGGTGCGCCCGGCACAACGCAAAATCTTGGAGACGACTCCGGGAGTGCGTATGGAGCTGCTGGCCTGGGCCACACCGCTATGGAGCCGCATCTGTTTCGAGTGCGGCCGGGTGGCGGCAGCGGCGAATCTTACGCGCACGAAGGCGAGGAGTTTTGCATGTGCTTCGCGGCGATTTTGAAATCTGGCTGAAAAGCGGTGAGCATTACCGCTTGATGCCGGGCGACAGTCTTTATTTCGAGAGTTCCACGCCGCATCGCTGGAAAAATCCGGGCGCAGTGAAACGTGGCTGCTGTGGATCAATACGCCGCCCACATTTTAATTTCAGGGAGTGTCGTTGGATGACTAATCGGCCCACCCACGGCTGTAATCACAGCGCAATGCGATGCGCAGTTTTTTTGTTGCTGGCGCTCGTCATGGGTTGCGCGGCCTGTAAGCCTAAGCAACCGAGGCTCACGCTGCTGGTGTGGGAGGGCTATGCCGATCCGTCGTTCATTGGCGCGTTCGAGGAAAGCCATCACTGCAAGGTGGTCGCTTCCTACATGGGAACCAGCGATGAGTTGGTTGCCAAGTTGCGCGGCGGGAGCGCTTCCAACTATGACGTCATCTCGCCTTCAAGCGATGTCGCGGCTTCCATTGTGCGCGCTGGGCTTGCCGCGCCGATTGACCTTTCGAAAATTCCGGCGTACTCGCAACTTTCCCCGAAGCTGCGCGAATCGAACATCGTCAAGCTCAATGGTCAGGTTTACGGCGTGCCGTTTGTGTGGGGGCCGAATCCGCTGCTGTACGACACGACGGCATTCGCACGTCCGCCGGATTCATGGGCAATTTTGTGGGACCCAAAATATCGTGGCAAGGTCTCGGTGTGGGATGAGCTTCCACGATATATATGGCGGCGCAGGTACTTGGCTACGACAAGCCCGATCCGAGCCAGCTTTATCAATTTGAGTGATGCGCAACTTGAGGCGGTGAAAGAAAACTCATCGAGCTCAAGCCAAATATCCGCAAAATGTGGGCCACCGGGGCAAGTTGACCAATCCCTTTCAGAATCATGAAGTGGTGATCGCCATGGGCTGGCCGCTGATGACCAATGAACTGCGCAAATTAAATTTCCCCATTGGCGAAACTATTCCGCGTGAAAACACCACCGGGTGGATCGATCACTTGATGATTACCGCTGCCAGCTCTAATAAAGAGTTGGCGCAGGCTTTCTTGCTTACCTGGTGGAGGCGCAGACGCAGAAAAAGGTCAGCGATGTGACGCACTATACTCCCGCTAATCCTGGCGCGGCGCAGTTTCTGACTGCCGACGAGAAGAAAACGCTGCATCTCGACGATCCAGATGCGTACATGCAGCGTATTTATTTCTGGCAAGATGTTCCACGCCGCCCCAAATACAACGAAATCTGGAATGAGGTGAAGGCCGCACAGTGAGCCTGGGGCCCGCCATTCCGCCGTTGGAAGAAGGGCGGGCGGCTGGGCCATTGCTGGAAGTTCGCGCGGTGGCCAAACGCTTCGGCGCGCAGGAAGTATTAAAAAGAATTTCTCTGGATGTGGCAGCCGGCGAGTTCATCACTTTGCTGGGTGAAAGCGGCTCCGGTAAGACCACCATGCTGAGATTGATTGCCGGGTTTGAGCAACCGAGCTCGGGCGAGATTTGGATGAATGGGCAGCGCCTCGACACATTGCCGCCCTATAAACGCCGCGTGAACACTGTATTTCAGCAATACGCGCTGTTTCCGCATTTGAATGTGCGCGACAACGTGGCTTACGGATTGCGTGTGACCAACGCACCGTCAAACGAGATCGACGCGCGCGTTTCTGACGCGTTGCGCATGGTCAAGATGGAGAGTTTCGCTTCAGCGCGACCCGCCACACTCAGCGGTGGTCAACAACAGCGCGTGGCGCTGGCCCGCGCGCTGGTGAATCGCCCGTTACTGCTGTTGCTGGACGAGCCGCTCTCCGCTCTGGATGCCAATTTACGCAAAGAAATGCAAAGCGAACTGAAGTCGCTGCAACGTGAAGTGGGCATTACTTTTCTATTCGTCACTCACGATCAAGATGAGGCCATGGCCCTCTCCGATCGCATCGCGTTGCTGCGCAACGGCGCGCTCGAGCAAGTCGCTTCACCGCGCGAAATTTATTCGCATCCCGCAACGGCGTACACCGCTCAGTTTATAGGCCAGACAAACCTGTTGCGCGCTGAGGTTCGGGACGGCGTCGCGACGTGCGGCGCCTTACGGTGGCCAATGTCGGCGCCGGAAGGCGCGGCGGTTTTCTCGTTACGCCCCGAATCGATTCGACTCGCGGGAGCCATCGCCGATTCCGTTGCAAGTTCTGTAGCAAATTCGACTGCGGCCGAAGTGCGCTTCTCTGCGCTGGTCAAACAGCAACTTTATGGCGGCGCCAGCGAATTGCTGGAGATAGATTGCGGCGGCCAGATCCTGCGCGTAAAGATTCCCGCGCGCGGCGCGTTATCCGGCCGACAGGATTTCAGTTTTTTCGCTCAGGATGCAGTGCCAGTTTCGGAATAAATTGGCGGAAGAACGTTTCGGGCATTTTCACGCAACACGATTCGCTTTATAAAAATGTATTCGCGCGCTTACAAATCGCTCGTTTCCCTGCCGCCGCTGCTGTGGGTCGGATTATTTCTATTGCTCCCGTATGCGCTAATGCTGGCGCACAGTTTCTGGATGGTTCGCGATGGATTTATTGTGCACCAATGGAATCTGCAAAATTACCGGACGCTAGTTACAAATCCTGTTTATGTCCAAGTGCTTCTGCGCAGCATGCGCATTGCTGCTTCGCGTGACGCTTTGCTCACTGCTGCTTGGATATCCGCTGGCCTACTATCTTTCTTTTTACGCTGGGGCGCGCAGAGAAATTCTCTACCAACTGGTGATCGTTCCACTGTGGGTGAGTTATCTCGTTCGCGGCTACGCGTGGAAAACAATTCTCGGCAGCGATGGAGTTTTAAACGGCTTCCTGCAATATCTGCATCTCACCAACGCACCGGTGGGCTTTCTGCTTTACAGTCCTTTCGCCGTAATTTTGATGTTGACCCACATTTACACACCGTTTGTTTTTCTGCCGATTTATGCCGCGCTCGAACATATTCCGCGGCCGCTCATTGAAGCTTCGCAAGACCTCGGCGCGAGCCCGCTCAAAACATTTCTTCGAGTTATACTTCCGCTTTCGCTTCCGGGATTGCTGGCTGGAGCGACGTTCGCCTTCGTTCTGTCCCTGGGCGATTTTCTCGCGCCACTACTTGTTGGCGGCGCTTCCGGTACCATGATCGCCAACATCGTGCAAAGCCTCTTCGGCGCGGCGTATGACTGGCCGCTGGGCGCGGCCATTTCGGTATGCATCCTATCGATAACCGTGACGCTCTTATTTGTTACCGAGCGCCTGGAGAAGCGCTGGTCTTTCCGATGAGTGGCACAACATCTACAGCAGCTACGCGCTCCACTACTGCGCTAAGACGTGGCGCGCCACTGCTTGCCGTGTATTCGTGGCTGGTGTTCGCGTTCATCTATCTGCCGATCGTGGTGCTCATCGTTTATTCGTTCAATCGCGACGGCGTTGGCGGCTTTCCGCCACGCCACCTCACGCTTGATTGGTATCGCCAACTTTTTGGTGATGGCGCCATCTGGACGTCGGTACTGAATAGCCTGATCGTCGCGGCATGCAGCGTGGCGCTTTCGCTCACGCTAGGCTTACTTGCCGCGCTGGCGGTTGACCGCGCCAGCTTTCCGGGGAAAGCGCTTTTCCGCCGGCTGGTTTTGCTGCCGCTGATTTTGCCGGGAATTATCACTGGCCTTTCGTTGTTGATGTTCGCGGTGTACGCGGGCGCGCACTTGAGCCTGCTCACCGTTTTCCTCGGTCATGGAACGGCATTGATCTCCGTAGCCACTACTGAACTTTTTGCTGGGCTGCAAAAAATGGATCGCGCCCAGGAAGAAGCTTCGCTCGATCTGGGCGCGACGCCACTGCAAACTTTCTGGCGCGTGACTTTGCCAAACTTGAAACTTTCTCTCATTGCGGCGGGCCTGCTGATTTTCACTCTTTCCATGGACGAAATCGCCGTCACCTTTTTTCTGATCGGCCGCGACAATACTCTACCGCTGGAAATCTGGGGCCGCCTGCGCCGCGGAATCACCCCGGAAATCAACGCCATCTCCACTCTGATTTTTGCCGCTTCGGTAATTTTGATTGTGATCTGGTTTCAATTGCGCACTCGCGCGCAACGAAAGGCTTTTTGAACAAGGGAGACTCATGTCGCACACACGTCGCAACTTCATTAGGTATGTAGTTGCAGGATCGGTGGCTGCCGGCTGCCCAATTGACGCGAGCCTGGTCGCCGCCCCAGAGGAAAAATCCTCCACCACGCCACGCGTTGAAGGCGAACATTTCGAAATTTGCCACCAGGTGCGCGACGGCCACCAATTCCAGCGTCCCGAAGCCACGCGCAAGGCTGAGGTGGTGATTGTCGGCGGCGGCGTCGCGGGGCTCTCCGCCGGGTATTTCCTGCGCGGCAAAGACTGGCTGCTGCTCGAAAAGGAAGATCACTTTGGCGGCAACGCTTTCCAGGAAGAGTACGATGGCGCGGCGTTCGCTACCGGCTCGGCCTACGCCTTTAAAGGCGATCACGGAGACCAGCTGGCCGCCGAGACGGGCCTGAAACTTTTGCCAGTAAATAATCCGGATCCGACGATCGTGAATAAAACTTTTGTTGCCGATACCTGGAATGCCGGGATCGATCATTTGCCGTATCCGCAGAAAGTGCGCGCCAGCTTTAAGAAATTTCGCGATGACATGATGAACATCGACGTCTTGAAACACGTGGAAGAACTGGACGCGCAACCGCTCACCGATTACACCTCGAAGTACGCGCCGGAAATTCAGCAGTGGTGGGATGGCTACGGCCCTTCCAACTGGGGCGCCACCACGGAAGACACGTCCGCGTTTGTGGCTTTGGCTACGTTGCAAGGTCTGATCACTGGAGAAGACGCCAAGCGCGTGATTTTGCCCGGCGGGCTTGGATGCATCACCCACAAATTGGTGGAAGTGCTGCAACCAAAATATAAGGAACGCATGCTGGGCGAAGCCACGGTGGTGGCAGTTGTTCCGGCTGACGATCACGTAAAGGTAACGTATTTTCATGACGGGCAGTTGGTTACCGTGGCGGCAAAAACGGTGATCATGTGTCTGCAAAAGCACATCACTTCGCGGCTGGTGATGGGCATTCCTTACGAGCAGAAAACCGCGATGCGGCGCACGCGTTACGCGCCGTACCCGGTGGTGAATGTAATTTTTGATAAGCCGGTTTACAACCGCGGCTACGACACGTGGTGTCCGGGAAATTCCTTTACCGATTTTATTGTGGCGGACTGGACCATTCGCAACACGCCCGGCTATCACCAGAAACACAACATTCTTTCGTTTTACACGCCGCTGCGCGAAAACCAGCGCTCCACGCTGCTGGAAGAAGACAATTGCAAAAAGCTGGCCGCGCAAGTTCTGGCGGATTTCCAGAAAGTGTTGCCGGAGTTCAATGTTGATCCGGTGGAAGTGCGTATTTATCGCCGCGGCCATCCCATGTTCATGGGGGTACCCGGACAATACACAAAAAATCGCATCGCCGCGGCGCATGCCATGGATCGCATTTATTTCAGCGGCAATGATTCAGGCGGGCCGGAATCGCTGACCAGCGAAGCCATTCGTTTCTCGCAAGGCGGGGCCGAATGGGCCGAAATGATCCTCGCAGGCAAGCCGGGCGCCAAGGACTTCGCCGAGAAAGTGCTCAACACGCGCGAGTTTTAAACTCGCACTGCTCTTGATTGCCCATATTGGAACTGCAGCGGAATACCTACCGTGCTGTCCACAAATGGGTGTATACATTCTCCAACGCGTCCCAATTCAAAAAATCGAACCCGAAAAACCTACGGAGGAAAATTATGAAGAAGTCACCGACTATGCCGGTCCTGGCAGCCTTGTTGCTGGTAACGTCACTGGCAATAGCGCGAGCACAAAAGGATGGAGGCAAGGCCACTTATATACAAGCAAGCAAAGCCGAGTTTAAAGAAAACGCCAGAGCTGGAGGGGCAGTGTCCACTGCCGTCTTATACGGCGACCCGGAGAATGGCCAGCACGGCACGTTCACAAAGTTTAAGCCGGGATACGATGCAGGAATGCATTACCACACCAGCGAAACGCGCATTGTAGTAATCAAGGGCGCCTATCTCTACAAGGATGAGGATGGCGAAAAGCGCGTGGGTCCGGGAGATTACCTGATGGTCCCCGGCGGGCACAAACACTGGAGCGGCGGCGACAAGAAAGAAGGAGCGCTCTTTTATCAGGAGGGCTCAGAAAAGTTCGACTTCGTGCCAGTGAAATAAACGCGACCGGAGTTAGATTGTTTGGCAGCCGCATCGTTGGCCAATTGGCGCTTGTTGGCGCTGCGCGGCGAAGGATGCGGTTTTATTTTGCGCCGATTCGTGTTTCCCGAACTCCGCTCGCGCTGCGAAATCTTGACCACTACCGCGTCAGATATTTCGGCTTACTGTAGCTGAATGCGGTAGAGATTGCGTCGCGTATTTTGACGCGCGTAGGCGTAGAACGACGGACTGATGGCCGAACTTTCGAAATACGGCACTTTGACTGCGGCTTTCGTGGCCCTTAAATCTTCCAGGCGGGCCACACCGTTGGGAGGCAGGCTGGGAAGTCCCGAATCATTCACGACAGGTAGCGAATAAGTGTCGTCGGACAGAGTCGGAAAAGTCAAATATACGAACTTGCCGTTGCGGTCCCAGACTAACTGGCAATAGCCGAGGCACACCTGGACGGATGCAGTGCCATCCACGCGAAAGACTTTGATCATGGCGGGTTGTTCCTGGCCCGGATTCGTGGCGCTAGCTGAAACCCAACGGCCATCCGGCGAAACCGAATGGACATCCAAAATCCGGTCGGAAGTTATTTTGCGCCGGCCGCTGCCATCAGGCTTCATGCGATAGAGAAAATTGGAGCCGTTCTCCACGGCGCGAAAAATTAGATCGCCATCCGGCAGAAAAAAGGGGGAATCTTCGATCTCCGTGGAAGAAATGCGCACCGGAGAAGAGCGTCTATTGATTGGAGCAATCCACAGGCTGGCATGACCGGCGGTGTCATTAGCGGTAAAGGCGACCTGTTTTCCATCGCGAGAAACGGAGTAGCCGGCCATGGAATAGCCGGGAAGAACTTTGTCCATTTTTCCGCTGCTCAGATCTTTCACCCATAACTCGTCAAGAGTTGACTGCCCGCTGATCATCAAAAAATAAAGAAGCTTCCCGTCGAAAGAGATCGAAGGTTTTTCGGCATATCCTTCCGAAGATACTTGTTGATCGCCATTCTTGTCGTGAATCCATACGGTACTGTCCTCCGAGCCGACGGAAGTGACAAACGATTTGCCGTCCGGAGCCATGGCCAGACCTTCCTGGGAAGTCGGGCCAAAAGTAACCTGCTGCGGATCGCCATCCGGAAATTGCTGGCGCCAGATGTGCGATTTGTCGGTGACTATGTTGAGATAAATCCATTTTCCATCTTTGGACCAGGCGCCCCCGAAGCACTGGTTATTGGGAGGACCGACCACGCGAGATTCTCCGGAGCCCTGAAACGGAACAACCCGGCAGGGACCAACTTCGCCGCGATTATCCATCTCTACGATCAGCACCGATCGCCCATCGGGCGAAAGATAGGCATGGTGCGCCATGCTGCGCAAACCCCTGGGGCTGTAGACTTCGCGGCGATTGCCGCGACTTTCGTCGGAGGTCACCACCACCATGTGCAAACCTTCAGTCATTTCTGAATAAAGCAGGCGCTTGCCACTCTCGATCCAGGTTAAGGAGGAGGCGTTCGGCAATAACATGCGAGGCTCGCCACCGAGTATGGGCACCTCCATTACATTCACGGGACCAAATGTTCCGTAGGCAAGAAGCGAGCCGTCAGGAGAAAACGCGGGACTCAATTGTTTGTTGCATCATGAGTGAGTTGGACGGGCTGGCCATCCGGTAAAAATTTAACGTAGATTTGCCCGGGTCCGAAGAAAGAGCTACTTCCACGGATGAACGCCAACATGCGCCCGTCCGGCGACAATTCCGGGTACACCACCGAGTCGGTAAAGAAAGTGAGTTGTTCCCATTCTTTGCTGAGGGTGGGTGCGGTGCGCGAGGAGCGGTACCACAGAAGTGTTCCCACCGTAGCGGCTAGAGCGAGTAATGCTGCGGCGATGTAGTAGCCGAAGCGGCGGGAAGGTTTGGCGATGATTTTTTCCGATGAGGGTGGTTGCAATTCCTCGCGTGCGGATTGGTGAGCAGCTGATACCGGCAAGCGGGCCGAGCTGCGGTCGCGTTTGACTCTTTGCAATTCGGCGTGCAAATCGGAGGCGTGCTGGAACCGCAGGTTGCGATCTTTTTCCAGGGCGCGATTAATGATTTCTTCGAGCTTCGGCGGTAGATCGGGATTTAACCGGACCGGCGCTACCGGCTCTCGATTCAAAATGCTGTCGAAGATGACGCCGCTGGTGTCGCCGCGAAATGGCAGAGCGCCGGTGGCCATTTCATACAAGACCAGCCCCGAAAGAGAAAAGGTCGGTGCGCGGATCGAGGTCCTTGCCGCGCACTTGTTCCGGGGACATGTAGGAGACGGTGCCCAAGGCGGTGCCCGGGCTGGTCAGCATTTCTTCGGACAAGGCGGTGGGGAGTTGCGAGACCCCTTCGCTGGAGTCGGCCTGCTTAGCTAAACCAAAATCGAGGATTTTGGCGTGGCCACGTTCGGTGACAAAAATATTTGCGGGCTTGATGTCGCGGTGCACGATTCCTTTGGCATGTGCGGCGTCCAGCGCTTCGGTAATTTCCAGACTGAGCGACAGCAAAGACTCCAGCTCCATGGCGCGGTCCCTTATGCGGTGACGGAGTGTGGTGCCTTCCAGATATTCCATGGCGATAAACGCCCGGGAGTTTTCTTCGCCGATGTCGTAGATGGTGCAAATGTTGGGATGATTCAGTGCGGATGCGGCTTTTGCTTCGCGGCGAAAGCGACTCAGCGTCTGCGGGTCTCTCGCCACATCGTCCGGCAGAAATTTCAACGCGACAAAACGGTCCAGGCGCGTGTCCTGGGCTTTGTAAACCACGCCCATGCCTCCGCCCCCGAGTTTCTCGAGGATGCGGTAATGAGAAACGGTCTGGCCAATCAGCGAGGAGAAATCTGCCATTCGCCGCTCATATTAGGTTGTGGCGGGAAACGAGTCAACGAACCAAGGATTCCTGGGTTCTGACTTTTGAGTGTTGTAAATTACACGGTTACCGTTCCAAAACCAATGCTTCCATGAGGCGTGATTTTTGTCATACTGCAGCAATCTGAGGGTCGGCATGAAGTTATTTGTTTTAAAAGCGGGCGCGCTATTGCTGCTTGCAGCGGCGGTTACGGCGGGCGTGATCCCGGCGCAGGAGAAACAGGAGCAGGCTGCGCCGTTGGTGATCGTCAATGCGCAAGTGTCGGATGGCAGCGACGCGCCACTGAAAAAAGTCAGCGTGCGCATCGTGGGTGATCGCGTTACCAAGATCGGGGTGTTCAAGCAGGTGCGCGGAGAACAAGTTATTGACGCGCAAGGCCTGGTTCTGGCGCCTGGATTCATCGATATTCATAACCATTCGACGGACGGGTTGGACAAGGATCCGCTGGCCGAGACGCAAATTTCGCAGGGCATTACCACAGTGATTCTCGGTCCTGACGGTTTTTCGCCGTGGCCGATTGGGGCATGGATGGACACCCGGCGAAAAGCGCCGGCGGCGCTGAACGTGGCGACACTTTTTGGGCATGCGACGGCGCGGTCACGGGTAATGGGCAAGGATTTTCAACGCGAGGCGACCGCCGAGGAAATCCAGAAAATGGTGGCGCTGGCTGAAGACGCCATGAATGAAGGGGCACTGGGCGTGTCCACCGGTCTCGAGTACGATGTGGCCAGCTATAGCTCCACCGCGGAAATTGTGGCAGTGGCGGAAGTGGCGGCGAAACATGGCGGCTTTTACGAGACGCACGTCCGTGACGAAGGCAACAAGAGCTTTTCCGCGCTGGAAGAAGAAATCGCCATCGGACAGAGCGCGCATTTGCCCATCGAACACTCGCACATCAAGTTGGATACCGTGGCGGTGTGGGGCAAAGCGACTGAGTTCATTAACGTGATCGAAGCAGCGCGCAAACGGGGGCTGGATTTCCTGGCGGACTGTTATCCGTATGACGCGTGGAATGCCAACATCAAAGTGCTGATGCCCGACAAGCAATATTCCAATCCGCAGAGCGTGGAAAAGGCGCTGACCGATACGGGCGGCGCGGACACGGTGACCATTACGGAATTCGCTCCGCATCCTGAATACGTGGGTTACAACATCGCGGAGCTGGCGAGCGCGCGTAAAATTTCGCCGACGGAAATGTACATTCAGATTATTCGCGAGGGCGACGCGGCCAACACCGAGGCAAGCATCATCGCCAAATCCATGATGGAGCGGGACATTCAGGCTTTTTACCAGCAGCCCTGGGTGATGGTTGCGAGCGATGGCGGGATTGGTTCGCATCACCCGCGCGGCGCGGGAACTTTTCCGCGAGTGCTCGGCGTGTATGTTCGCGAAAAACATTGGATCACTTTGCCGGAGGCCATTCATAAAATGACTGGGTTGCCTGCGCAACGCCTTGGTTGGAAAGAGCGCGGCACACTGCACGAAGGCGCGTTTGCTGACCTGGTGCTTTTTAATCCCGCCACGGTGATCGATCACGCCACTTTCGCGAAGCCATTTGAGCTTTCGAGCGGAATCGAGAAAGTTTTCGTGAACGGCACGCTGGTTTGGGACGATGGCAAAGCCACTGGGGCGAAACCGGGGCGCGTTTTACTCTCCGAGGCAGCCATGAAGGGCGACGATCCCAAGCTGAAATCCGCACCCGGCGGCATGTCATACTAAAAAGCTGCTACTCATTGGCCTAATTCATCATCTACACAGAGACGCAGAAATCGCGTATTATCTTGGACCTGCCCTTAAGGGCAGGTAGCACCAGTCGAAGACGCCTCCGGGACGATACCATGAGTACCGCAACCAACACTGAAACCGCTCTAACCGATGGCTTAGGCACCAAATTACGCAAGACAGTCATCGGGGCCGGATTCGCCGTAGTTCTGCTGGTCCCTAAGGTGTTGAGTCTTCGACGAGACGAGCGCTCCTGGGTCATTTTTCGCATGGTGCTGGGTGTGTTTGGCGCCGCCCTGGTGATCTTGCCGATCGGTTTTTTTGGCAGCTATTTTTTAGCAGTTGCCGGGCTAGCGGCGTTTATAGTGGCCATTCTGCTGCCTCCTCCCAAAGCCACGTCTGGAATCGACGATAAGGCTCAGGAACTGGGGGCCTTAGCGGTGGTCGACGGCGGCACATTTCAGTCGGGTAGTTTCGCGGTTCCAGTGCAGCTTTTTGTCGGGTCACAGAAGCTGTGGGCATTGGAAGCCGATTTTCACCCCCTATTGGTCATTCCGGTGGCTGAACTGATTTCCGCGCACGTCGAAGCGATGGATGGGAGATGGATTTTGCGGCTTCGCTGGGCGGACCGCAGTGCGATCTTTTCGTATTCCGGGTTATTTGCCGAGAATCTTGCGCGTATTGCTGAAAGCACAGTGCAAAGCGTGATGCATCCTTCGGTACCTGTTTTGCCGCGACGCCGGGCGGCCAGCGCTTGACAATTTTTCGCGGAAAATATCCACAGACCGGTCGAATTATGTCAAAATATCGTTATGGCTAGAGGATGGGAAAGCAAGGACGTGGAGTCTCAGGTCGAGCTTCTGGAAGCTAAGCAAGAGAAATCGACTTCGGCGGCCAAGACGGCCGAGCAGCTAAGACGCGATCAGGAACGTAAAGACTTACAACTCTCCCGGATCAGAATCGTTAACGACCTGGAATCGGCCACCCACCCGCAACACCGCAAATCCCTCGAAGCCGCCCTCGCCCACCTGGATAAGAAAATCAGCGAAATCGTTTGATTACGAACAAACTCTACAATTATTTGATCAATTCCTAACGCTGGCTTTTCTGATCTACGTCGCCGTTGGGTTCCCCCGGTCGAAAGCATTGCTGATGTGAACGCATGGAGCTCGTCAATTTACTTACGACCGGTTCAAAAACAAACGTCAAAAAGAAGACCCCACAGGTTAATTTGGTGCGCTTAGGTTGCGGATCAACTTGTAGGTAAAATTGACGCCGTCATAGAAGTCCTGGATGCCGATGCGTTCATCTTTTCCGTGGGCGCGGTTGTCGCCGAGTTCAAAGAACATGCAAGCGATGCCGAAGGTGGGGATTCCGGCGGTGCGCGTGAATTTGCCGTCGCTGGCTCCGGCGGACATGGTGGCTACCAAGGGCACGCAGGGGTAGGTCTCATTCAGAGTTTTCTCCATGGCCTTGACGACCTCGGGGAGCAGCGCGGAAGGCGGGACGGTAACGCTGGGAACAGGTTTGCCGTCGGCGCCGAGTTGCGGTACCAGGGCGACGCTTACCTTTGGATCGGCAGCCACGCGCTCCAGGGTTTTGCGCACGTCTTCGGGATCTTCGCCGGGGAAAATTCTGCAATTCACGTTGGCTCGCGCGGTTTGGGGCA
The DNA here is from genome assembly GCA_963705755.1 of uncultured Acidobacteriota bacterium. GTDB lineage: Bacteria > Acidobacteriota > Terriglobia > Acidiferrales > UBA7541 > Acidiferrum. The sequence goes on from CAVPKZ010000162.1 coordinate 34,237, forward strand.
AAGCGTTGGGAGCATGGCCGCCGCTCAGCATAGTGGCTACGCAAGTGGTGCGCAGCAAGGTGTTGTAATAAGGCTCCCGCGATAGACGGGCGGCTGCGGCTTGGTCGGGCGGATCTTTAGCGACGGCTCTTAAGTCCGCGGCGGAACCGCCGGGAGAAATTTCGGCGGTGCGCGCAAAATAATTTTGGGTGATTTCGTTGACCTTCACCGGAAAATCGTAATCGCGCAGGCGGGTCAGCGCGCCGGCGAGGTGGTAAATCGCGTTATCGCGCACCGGCTCGGAGCTGTGACCACCGGGGTTTAGAGATTCGAACTGGTAATCGGCATAGACTTTTTCGCTGCCCTGCATGGCGGCCAGTAAACGTTTGCCGTTTTGCTGTTCGAATTCACCGCCGTCCAGGTTGATGCAATACTCGGCATCGACCCAGTCGCGATGTTCCTTGAGGAGCCATTCCACGCCATTGAAATTGCCGCCTTCCTCGTCGGCGGTTAGGGCGAGAATTAGATCGCGATCAGGGACGTAGCCTTTTTTTTAAGGCGAATGAAAGTGGTGAGCAGCAGGGCGTCGCCGGCCTTCATATCGTTGGTGCCGCGGCCATAGAAAAATCCGTCTTTTTCGACGAACTGGAATGGGTCAGTGGTCCAGTCTCCGCGACGGGCTTCCACGACATCAAGGTGGCCGATAAATAAAATGGGCTTGCGCTTGCCGCTCCCGTGGAAGCGCACCACTACATTTTTCTTTTTTTCGTTGGGGCCGGCGACGATGACGTCTTTGTCGGCGAATCCGGCGTCACGCAAGCGTTTGGCCATGGCTTCTGCGGCGGTGGTCACCTTACCCACGGAATCGGTGGTATTGATCTCCACCAGTTGTTTGAAAATGTCGTGCGCCATTTGATTAACTGCCGGCGGAGTGACGGCGTCATTTTGCGATTGCGTCACGGCGGGCATGTCGATGGCGCCGATGGCGATTATCGCCAGGCACACGCGAATTGAGATCTTTACAGTACATTTCAAAAGATTTGTCATGTGAATAATTTTCTATTCTTTTGCGGTGGTGCGCCAGCTGAGTTTGCGGTTGGTATTATAGTTCCAAAAAGTGACCACAAAAATCGCGGATAAATTCGCAATGTAGCGGTTCATATGGAATACCTTGAAGCCGATATTCAAGATAATGAGATTTAAAATAATTCCTACCGAACACAGCAGATCGAATTTTAGAAAACGGCGGGCGCGCTGACGAAAGCTATTCTGGCGTCTGGAAAATTTCCCGAAGGTCCATAAATCATTCCAGATAAAATTATTCGCGAGCGCCACTTCGGCGGCAATAATTTTACTTCCGGTCAGGCTCCAGTTCAGCGTGCGCGGATCGCTTAAAAGAAAGAGAATGGTGGTGTCGATCAACGTTCCGCTGGCGCCCACGATGCAAAAGCGTACGAAGGGCGAGGTCTTCAACAGGTGAATGCGCAGCCGGCTCAGGTGCTGGAGGTACTGCGCGAAAACCGCAGGCGAATGCTTGCTGGGGCGCTCCGGAGTTTCGCGGAAGACGTAAGGAACTTCCGAGATTTTTTCTACTGTGCCGCGTGCCAGCACCTCCATGAGGATTTTGTATCCCAGCGGCTTCAACTCGAGCCCTTCCAATGCGGAACGCCGCACCATGAAATAGCCGCTCAGAGGGTCGCTGACTTTTCCGGCGACCTCAGGCAGCACAACGAGTCCCAACAATTGGGCACTGCGGGAAACGATGCGCCGCGGAAGAGTCCAGTCGCTTACGCCACCGCCTTCGACGTTCCTGCTGGCAACGGCCAGGTCGGCCCCACGTCTCATGGCACGCCACAAATTGGTGATGGTTTCCGGGGGGTGTTGCAGATCAGCGTCCATTACGGCAAAAATCTCACCGCGAGCGATCTGCCATCCTTGCAGAACCGCGGTGGACAAGTCGCGCTCGTTCTGACGGCGAATCGCGCGCACTTGCGGAAATTTCTGGGATAACTGCAGTGCTTTTTCCCAGGTACGATCGGGACTGTCGTCGTCCACAATAATAATTTCGTATTTCAGTGCAGGGATGCCGTCGAGCACGGCGATGAGTTGCTCGACGATCGCGTCGATGTGCGCGCTCTCGTTATAGGTGGGAAGAACCAGCGACAAATCCAAAACATCCGGGCTTTCCTTCGGAGCAATTGTGAGGGATTCAGTCGCCGCGACTTCCAAGTGACCCATCTGCAGTTCGTTCTCCCGCGCTTGGGTTGAACTAATTTAGAGCTGATTAATTGTACTGAGTGTGGCGCGGAACCGCGAAGCTATAAAGAGATGATGCGCAGAGTGGCGTGGCGGGTTATGATGCCGGGCTTTGTGATTTCGGGGGAACGGGGCAGCGGTACTGAGTAGTCGCCAGATAGAAGAACGAATTGAGTCTTCACACGTCAAATCAGTAACGGAGGAATTACCAGGATGATTGCCATGCAATCGGGGGTGTGTGGGTTTGCGACGTGGCTGGGGATTGCGGCGCTGTTCATCGGTTTTGGCGTGAGGGGAGCCAGCGCCGAAGTCTCGCAGATGGGTATTCAGCCGGGCAACAATCAACTTGCTGCTGAGGACGCGAAGGATCAAGGGCAAGACAAAGACAAGAAGGACGAGAAAAAGGGTTTGCCGCTGAAGCCGGACCACAAAATCACGTTTACGACGGATGAGGGAACGTGGTTATCGCTGGATGTTTCACCCGATGGAAAGACCATTGTGTTTGAGTTGATCGGCGACCTCTACACTTTGCCGATTGAAGGCGGACAGGCGAAGCTAATTTCCGACGGCATGGCTTTCGACAGCCAGCCGAGATTTTCTCCCGACGGTCAGTGGATCACGTTCATTTCCGATCGCGAAGGCAGTGAAAACATCTGGATCATCCATCCGGACGGAACGGGGGTAAAGCAGGTTTCTAAAAATACCGCGGACGATTTCACCTCGCCGGCGTGGACTCCGGACGGGGAATATATTGTGGCATCGAAAATGCCATTCGGTATCGGGGCGAACGAGCTATGGATGTTTCACGTGGATGGCGGGACGGGAGTGCAAATCACCAAGTCCAAGCCGACGCCTACGACGCCGCGCAAGGAACGGCACAATGCCGTGGGAGTGGTGGCTTCGCCAGACGGAAAATTTTTGTATTACGCGGTGCGGCAGGGGCCCTTCAGTTATAACGCGCAGCTGCCGCTGTGGAAGATCGTGCGGCGCGACCGCAAGACCGGCGATGAAGACGAAATTATTTCGCAGCCGGAAAGCGCATTCCGACCGACATTGTCGCCGGATGGAAAACAGTTGGTATACGTGACGCGGTACGAAACGGAAACGGGTTTGCGGCTGCGCAATCTGGAGACGGGCGAAGATCACTGGGTGAAATATCCGGTGACGCGCGACGATCAGGAAGCGCGATTTACGCGCGACGTGTTTCCGGGGTTTGCGTTTCTGCCAAGCGGCAAAGAAATTGTTTACAACCAGGATGGAAAAATACGGCGACTCGATTTGGCGAGCGGGAACGAAAAAATAATTCTGTTCACAGCGCGGGTTTCGCAGGACATCGGTCCGAAGCTGGACTTTCCGCAGCGAGTGGAGCAAGGACCGGTCAAAGTGCGTTTGATCATGGATCCGGTGGAGTCGCCGGACAGCAAGAGGCTGACGTTTTCCGCGATGACGCACTTGTACACCATGGATTTGCCGCACGGGCAACCGCAACGTTTGACCAGCGGGAATGGGCATGAGTTTCAACCGGCGTGGTCGCCGGATGGAAAATTCATAGCCTATGTGACGTGGTCGAGCCAAGGCGGGCAATTGTGGAAGGTACCGTCAAGAGGTGGCACGCCGGTGCAATTGTCAAAATCGTTGGCGGTGTACAGCAACCCGGCGTGGTCGCCAGAGGGATCGAAAATTGTGGCGCTGCGTGGAAATGCCTATGACCGGGAGAACAGCGAATTTGATGGCGGGCAAACAGGCAACGCAGATCTAGTGTGGATTCCATCTGAAGGCGGCGAAGCGAATTTGATTTTGCCAGCGCGCGGAGCGGGAGGACCGCATTTTACTCACGAGAAGGATCGCATTTACGTGTACACGCCGCAGGGGCTGGTGTCGCTGCGCTACGACGGGACGGATCGGCGCACGCACCTGCAGGTGAAGGGGCAGGGGCTGTATTTTTTTGAAGAGCCGATTCCGGCTGACGATGTACGGGCCAGCCCCGACGGGCAATGGGTGCTGGCGCACGTGATGAATCAGCTTTATTTGATCGCGATGCCAGTGGTGGGAGGCGAAGCGCCGACGGTGAATGTAAGTACGGCGGCGGTGCCGGCTAAGCGTTTGACGGATATTGGCGCGGATTATTTCGCGTGGGCGGATGACGGAAAAACCATTACGTGGGCGGTGGGATCGAGTTTGTTTCGCGAGCCATTGAGCGCGATTTCTTTCGAACCGCCGAAGGATGAAAAGAAGGACGAAGACAAAAAAGACGCCGACAAGAAAGACGGAGATAAGAAGGACGACGTCAACGACGCAAAGGATAACGATAAGAAAGACAGCAACGGGCAGCAAGCCGACACCGCAAAAAAAAACGATAAAAAGGATGACAAGAAAGAGGAGAAGAAAGAGCCCAAGAAATTAAAGGAAGAGGAGAAGGACGTCGAAGAAATCGCGGTGACCCTGGAAGTACCCAGGAAAACGCCGAAAGGCAGCATCGTGCTGCGCGGAGCGACAGTGGTGACCATGAAGGGCGACGAGGTTTTGAAGAATGCCGACATCGTCATCGAGGACAATCGCATCAAGAGCGTGGGCGCGCGGGGCAGCGCTCCGGCCGGGGCGAAAATTTTTGACGTGCGCGGCAAGACTATTTCTCCTGGATTCATCGATACCCATGCGCACTGGACGGAAATTCGGCGCGGCATTCTGGACACCCAAAACTGGGCTTTCCTTGCCAACCTGGCTTACGGGGTGACCGCCGGGCTGGACGTGCAGACCGGCACGAACGATATGTTTGCGTATCAGGATTTGACGGATAGCGGGGACATTATCGGGTTGCGCGCTTTTTCTACCGGGCCGGGAGTTTTTTCCGACAATAATTTTCAGTCCATGGAAGAAGTGAAAGGCGTGCTGACAAAATATAGAAAATATTATGGCACGCACAACATCAAGAGCTACATCGTGGGCAATCGCCGGCAGCGGCAGTACATGGTGCAGGCTGCGAAAGAACTGGAGATGATGCCGACTACCGAAGGCGCCATAGATCTGAAGCTGGACTTGACCCACGTGATTGATGGCTTCCACGGTAATGAGCACACTTTGCCGATCACGCCGCTGTATAAGGATGTGATTCAGATGTTCGCGCAGTCGGGAATTGCCGAAACGCCCACGCTGATCGTGAATTACGGCGGCCCGTTTGGCGAGGATTATTGGTACGAGTATACGGAAGTGCACGATAACGCCAAGTTGAACCATTTTACGCCGCACAGAATTATTGATGAGAAAACCAAGCGTCGGCCCGAATGGTTCCGCAGAGATGAATATGCGTTTCCGAAATTAGCGGCGCAGGTGGCAAAAATCCAGCGCGCTGGCGGGTTGATAGGCGTGGGGAGTCATGGACAACTGCAGGGATTAGGCTACCACTGGGAGATGTGGATGCTGGCGAGCGGCGGGATGACGCCGATGGAAGTTTTGCGCTGCGCGACTTCGAATGGGGCGAAAATTGTGGGGCGCCCGCAGGATCTGGGCTCGATCGAGCCGGGGAAATTGGCGGATCTGGTGATTTTTGATAAGAATCCGCTGGACGATATTCACAACACCAATTCGATTCGCTGGGTGATGAAGAACGGCGAATTATTTGAAGGCGACACGCTGGATCAGGTGTGGCCGGAGAAGAAAAAACTGGAGCCGCTGTGGTTTTGGAATAACTACGATGTGCCGAAGGCGGGCGAGCCGCTGAGTTACGGGCCGACTGTACAGCCGTAGTTCTTATTTGTAAAAAGCCCACGGACTAGTCGAACAGTGAAGGCTGCTGTTTCGGCGGCGGCGCGGGTGCTGGCTGTGGGGTTGATGGAAGCGGCTCAGGCAAGGGCGCGAATCCTTTTTTACGCCAGAGATCGCGGAAATGTCTGATGGTTGCAGGGCCATGGCCCGCGTAATGATTATTTGCGTAGCCGTAGATGAGGATGCCGCGTTTTTTAATCCGGTAGCAAAAATCCACCCAGCTGCCTAGCTCCGCGGCGCGGTCCACGATAATTTTGTCCCACGTGAGGGTTTGCAGCTCGATACCTTTGCGGTCACCGAGCCAGCGAATGTAGGTCCAATCCGCGGTGATGGGATCAAATTTTTGTATAAGCTCTTCAGGGCGGGGCATATACGGCAGATCCGGCAAGCCGAGCGAGATTTGATGTTGTTTAAGCAGATCGGCGAATTCGGCATCAAGCCATTCCGGATTGCGAATCTCGATAGCGTACTTGCGACCGGGGGGCAATTTTTTTAGGAATGGTACGAGTCGGTCGGTGAAGGCGTGGCGGTCGGCGAAGACGCCGGGGCTGAATTGCGGGAACTGGAACAGGATCGGCCCCAGTTTTGGGCCGAGAATTTCCATAGTGGTAAGAAATTCTTTTAGTTCGGCGTCACAGTTCACGAGAATTTTGTCGTGGGTGATAGAACGGGGAGTTTTTATGGAAAAAATGAAATTGTCGGGAGTCTTGGCGGCCCAGTTTTTCACGGTGCGGGGCGACGGGCAGCCGTAAAGAGTGGAGTTCACCTCCACGGTGTCAAAATGCTGCGCGTAGTAAGACAGGTAATCCTTGGATTTTATTTCCGCGGGATAGAAAGTGCCTGGCCATCCTGCCGCGGTAAAGGCAGAGGTGCCCAAGTGTATCTTCGGCTCAGAATTTGACGAACTTTTGGAGTCGCTCACGGATCGGCCGGCCATTGAAAGCACAAGTTATAGCCATCTGGATCGGTGACATTTAACTGCTTCATGCCATATGTTCGAATGACTGGTTCCGCTACATCAAGGCCCTTGATACGCAATTGAAGGTAAGCCTGTTCAACATCCAAGCCAAAGTACAGGCCGGTGTCGGCGTGCGCAGACACCCGGTTTGCGTCGGGAACAGGTGGGCGCTCGTCGCTTTCATAAGCGGTGTTGAGCATCAGTTCGACACCATCGAGTCGCAACAAAGCCCAACCGACGTCTTCACCTGGACCAGAAGTATTCACAACTTCGAAGGCAAGGATGTCGCGATAAAAATGAATGGATGCCGGCATGTCAAATACCTGCAGAAGTGGAGCAAGGCCGCGGATATCGAGTGTCATGCAACGCCTCCAGCCCGAGCGTGTGGACTGTAATTCTACTTAATCCGATACGCCGGGGCGCTCTCTTAATGATCTTTAGAAAATAGCTAAAAAGGTGTCTAGGGCGTGGTTTCGGTTTTTGCGGCCTGGGTGGCGCGGTACCAGTCGAAGGTACGCTGCAGCCCTTCTTCCACAAGGACGGTGGGTTCGTAGCCGAGAACGGCGCGGGCGTGGGAGATGTCTGCCTGGGAGTCGCGAATGTCACCATCGCGGGGCGGATCGTGGCGCGCTTGAAGGGGCTTGCCCGAGATGGCGCCCAAGGCCGCGACAACTTCATTCAAGTTCACGCGCGTTCCTGTGCCGATGTTGAAGACTCTTCCGGAGGCGCGGGGGGCTTCACAGGCCAGCAAGTTGGCTTGCACAGCGTTGTCGACGTAGGTGAAATCGCGCGATTGCGTACCATCGCCAAAAATCACGGGTTCGGTTTCTTCCAGGAAGGCGGTGCAGAATTTTGCCATGACTCCTGAATAGGGGGAGCTGGGGTCCTGGCGCGGACCAAAAATATTAAAGTAGCGCAGGCAAACGTTTTCCAGGCCGAAGCAGCGGCCAAAAGTCTGGGCGTAAAGCTCGCCCACATACTTCGAGACACCATAAGGAGAAATAGGCTGGGGCTGCATGTTTTCCGTTTTTGGCAGCGTGGGAGTTTCGCCATATGCAGAAGAAGAAGCCGCGAAGACCACGCGCTTGACCTTAGCGTCGCGCGCGGCAACAAGAACATTGAGGGTGCCATCGATATTGATGCGATTGGTTTCGATGGGGTCTTTCATGGAGAAAGGCACGGAGGTACGCGCGGCCAAATGGATTACGTAATCGGCTTCAAAAATGGCACGGCGGATGATCTCAATGTCGGTGATGGTGCCCTTGATGAAGGTGATTTTGTTGCGGACTTCGGCGAGATTTTCCTCTTTGCCGCCGGAAAGGTCATCGAGGACCACCACGCTGTGGCCGCGGCGCACCAGTTCGTCGACAGTATTTGAACCTATGAAACCGGCGCCGCCGGTTACAAGGTAGCGCATAAGAAAAATCCTCCCCGGAAGGATATCGCGGCGTCACGCGGCGATAGAAAAACCATAAACCCTGGCAAAGACGCGCGGTGCGCGTTTTGATACGCTGAAAGTATCCGGCAACGCAGGTAAAGAAGCCTGAAGTGCCGCGAGCGAGATTATTGTACGACGGAAATTTGGAGTACAAGGTACTGTTTGCGAGGAGCGTCACGCATAGGATATGAGCAATAAAACGACACTGGCGTTGATAGGCATCGCGTTCTTGGCTGGTGGCGCGGTGGCGTGGCAGATGCACAACCGGAGAGATTCACGGGCGTCCGCGGCTGTGACTGTGACGGCACCGCAACCGGCGGCGATGCCGGAAGAACCGAAAGACCGCGCGGCAACGGAACCGAGCGAGACTGCACGGCCTTCACCGGATGCTGCAAGGCAACCCGTGGATAAGAAAAAAACAGCGGTGGTTGCTGAGGCTGCTTCGCCGCTACGGACAGGCGAGACCTGGCAATATTCCGCGAATGTGTCGAAGTTGAATGACGTGGCGAACCTTCTTTTGAAGGTTGCGGAGAAGCGCAATTTCCTGGGCAAAAACGCGTGGCACCTGCAGGCGTTTGCGCACACGGAGAATCCCTTGCGCATGATGTTTGCGCTGGACGATCAGTTTGATTCTTATAGCGACGCGGGCACGCTGGTAAGCATGCAGTATGAAATGCACCTGAATGAAAAGGGGCAGAAGGTGGACTCCGTGCAGCGCATGTCGCCATCGGTAAAAGAGCCGGCACCTGCGAATGCCACAGCGGCGCGAGTATTGCCCGGGACCCGCGATCCGCTGGGGATGATGCAGTACCTGCGCACCGTGGATTGGGCGAAAACGCCGGAAGTTCGCAGCCCGGTTTACGATGGGCACAAATTGTACGATGTGCATGCCCGGCTGGAGGCGCGCGGCGAGCCAGTAACGGTGCCCGCGGGGAATTTCAATACTTTGAAGATTGAACTGCGGGTTTTGGATAACGGAGCGGAAATGAAAGATGCGCACTTTATTTTGTATCTGAGCAATACCGATGCGCGCCTGCCGGTGCTGCTTGAAGCAGTGATGCCGTTTGCGACGGCGCGAGTGGAGCTAATGAAGGCGGAGTAGAGAAACTCTGAGCCTCTGCCCTTTGAAGGTCAAGTAGCGTTTTCATTTCTTCGAGCGGGCTTGTTTCGTCCAACAAACTTGTTTCGTTCAGCGCGCGATCAACAGAGCACAATTTTTTCGCGATGACGCATAACGCGGCGGGTAGCGTTGCGGGTATCGACCACTAGTTTGGCGCCGTCCACAATGGCAGCGTAATCGTAGCTGGTGTGATCGGTGGCAATGACTACACCGTCGTAGGACCCGAGCGCCTGCGGGGTTATGGGCACGGACTTCATTTCTTCGTAGTTGTAATGGCGCATTTTGTGCAGCTGCGGAAAGTAGGGGTCGTTATAGTCGAAGTCGGCACCGCGCTGCTTGAGCAATTCCATAATTTTCAGCGTGGGAGATTCGCGCAAATCGTCGACATCTTTTTTATAGGCGACACCGAGGATCAGCAGTTTCGAGCCTTTGAGACTCTTCTCGTGATTGTTGAGGGCCGCGGCGATGGCATCGACAATGTGGTACGGCATGGCGGTGTTCACTTCGCCGGCCAATTCGATGAAACGCGTTGAGAAATCGAACTCGCGCGCTTTCCACGAAAGATAAAAGGGATCGACGGGGATGCAATGGCCGCCCAGGCCCGGACCCGGATAAAAAGGCATGTATCCGAAGGGCTTGGTGGCCGCCGCATCGATGACTTCCCAGATATCGATATTCATGCGCAGGCTAAGCATTTTCAGCTCGTTCACCAGCGCGATATTCACGCAGCGAAAAATATTCTCGAGCAGCTTGGCCATTTCCGCGGCGCGCGTGGAGCTGACAGGAACGACCTTGGCGACCACCTGGGCGTACAGCGCGAGTGCGGCGCGAGTGCTCGGAGGATTGATACCGCCAACAACTTTAGGAATTTGCGCCAGGCCATACTGCTTGTTGCCGGGATCTTCGCGCTCGGGAGAGAAAGCCAGGAAAAAGTCGCAAGGGATGTTTTCGTTCTGCGGACCGACGGCGATTTTGCAGCTAAAGCCGTTTTTCTCGAGGATGGGTAGAACGAGCTCCTCGGTGGTGCCGGGATAAGTAGTCGATTCCAAGACGACCAGTTGACCCTTTTGCAGATTGGGCTGAATCGAGAGGGCGGTCTGCTCGACGTAGCTCAAATCTGGTTCACGGCGTTCATCGAGGGGAGTGGGGACGCAGATGATGATGGCGTCGCATTCTTTCAGTTTTTCGAAATCGGTGGTGGCGCCGAAGTGTTTGCTATTCACAAATTGCTGAATCTTGGTTTGCTGAATGTGCTCGATATACGATTTGCCGGCGTTGAGCATGGACACTTTTTTAGGGTCGGTGTCGAAACCTGTAACTTTGTGGCCTGCTTCCGCAAAACGCAACGCCAGCGGCAAGCCCACATAGCCGCAGCCAATAATGCCTACTTTAAGCTGGGCGCCTTTAAAGAATTCGGGTTTCCGGTCGGTTGGCATGAGTTCGTCGTCTTCCTCGTTAGATGGTTGAATTTTCTCTTAATCCGCGATGCGGCGGTTTATTGAGGTTACAGGGCCACAAGCTCGGCGGCACTTACACATCAAATATAACAGTTTCAGCAAGGACAAGAACAAGCTGAGTGCATAGGTGTTTACAGCTTGTTTACGGGCTTATACAGGGATATTGGTGCTCGGCGGCAGGATAAGCGAAAATTGAAACAGAGAGAGCAGGCTATCGGTACGCCCCATTATGATTGATTTGCATTGCCACATTTTGCCTGGACTGGACGACGGACCAAAAACAATGGAGGAATCGGTGGAAATGGCCAACGCGGCTATCACCGATGGGATCACCCACCTGGTAGCGACTCCCCATTCCAACAGCACACACTTTTTTGATTACCCAAAAATTCGGGCGTTGCGCAAAGAGCTTCAGACCGAAGTTGGCGACCGGCTGAAACTGGCAACCGGATGTGATTTTCACATGAACCCCGAGAATATTGCGGCGTTGAAACAGCAGGCGCCGCGCTTCTGCGTGAATCAGAAGGACTATTTGCTGGTGGAATTTAATGAAATTGCTATTCCGCCGGCGATGGACCAAACCTTGCATGAGATGCAGCTGGCGGGAATACGTCCGATTGTGACGCATCCGGAGCGCAATCGATTATTGCGATTGCGGCCGGAACGGCTGATTACCTGGATACGCCATGGCTGTTACGGACAAGTGACCGGCGGGGCGCTAATAGGGCGGTTTGGCCCGGCGGCGCAGAAAGATGCGATGCGCTGGATTGAGGCGGGCCTAATTCATTTTGTATGCAGCGACGCGCACAATACCACCTCCAGGCCTACTCAATTGCGGGCGGCGTTTGAGGCGGTCGCGAAAGCGTTTGGGGAAGAAAAGGCGCACGCATTATTTGTAGATAACCCGAAGGCTGCTTTTGATGGGCGCGACTTGCCTCATGTGCCGGAGTTGCAAGATGAGCGAGTACGGTCACCGCGGAAACGATTCTTATTTTTCTAGCCGCGGCGCGCTCAAGTGTTTTGGGACCAGTAATTAAGAATGACGAAGCGGCAGGCCAGCCCAGGCATTCAGCAGCCCTAGAACTTCCCTGACCACATCCAAGGCGTCGGTGGTATTGCGCCACCAATGCCGCGCATCGAAGGGGTCCTGTGACGATGCGCGCACGATAATGCGGCCTTCGCCATGAGTAAGCATGCGCCACAGGGTGTGCACGCGGCGAGTGTGCGGCTTGCTGGTAACAATGATCACGGTGCGCAGCGGCGCGGCGTTCAACGCGAATTTGATGGCGATGATTTCGTCGGCGGTATTGAGAATGGGCGGCTCAAGCACGTGAATCACGGCGGGCGGCACGCCTTCGTGGATGAGAATTTCGCGGTTGTAGTCCTCTTCCCCTAGATATTTCAATCCCATATCTTGGAGCGATTTGCCTGGTTCCGTGGAATGTGTGAGCCAGACTTCCGGAGCGTAGCCAGCGCGATACAGCTTGGCTGCTTCCAGGACCCGCAGAGGCATGCGGCCGCTGAGGACGGCAATGGCCTGAGCGTGGTCTAGAGGATCTTCCACAATCAGCCAGCGGCCCACGTAAAAGAAGCAAAAAATAAAAGCGCTCAGAAGCAAAAGGCCGAGGCCGCTGGAGCGGCGGGTGTAGTAGCGGCGCGGCGGTACATTCGCGGGCGCAAAATTATTACGAAAAGTCATCAGGATGGACGCATCGTATCTTGCGAGGGCGAGGTGGTCAATCGGCGGAGCGCAGGCTACACTGGCGAGCTGACATTTTTGGAGGAAGAATGCGTGCGGTAGTCACGGGTGGAGCGGGATTTCTGGGTTCGCATTTGTGTGACCGGTTGCTTGCCGAAGGCTGGGAGGTGCTGGCGGTGGATAATTTCATTACTGGGACAGCAGAAAATGTCCGGCATCTGGCTAAGAACGCAAAATTTAAATTAGAAAACAAGGATGTCAGCAAAAGCGACGCCCTGCAGGTGGATGGCGAGGTGGGTTATGTGCTGCATTTCGCCTCGCCCGCGAGCCCGCCCGATTATTTGAAGCATCCGATCGCCACGATGATGGTGGGATCGATCGGAACGCAACATGCGCTGCAGCTGGCGTTGCGTAAGAATGCAAAATTTTTCATGGCTTCGACCAGCGAATGCTATTGGCGATCCGGAAATGTCGCCGCAGAAAGAAGAGTACTGGGGGCATGTCAATTCCGTGGGGCCGCGGGCAGTATACGACGAAGCCAAGCGATTCTCTGAAGCGATGACCATGGCGTATTACCGGCATCACGGAGTGGATACGCGCATTGTGCGGATTTTTAATACCTACGGACCGCGGATGCGGCTGAACGACGGGCGCGCGCTGCCGAATTTTGTTTATCAGGCACTAAGCGGGCAAGCGCTGACGATTTACGGCGATGGAAAGCAGACGCGGAGTTTTTGCTACGTGGACGATCTAATCGATGGAATTTACAAATTGATGCTGTCGGACGAACACCTGCCAGTAAATATCGGCAACCCGCAGGAGATCACCATACTGGAGTTCGCGGAACGCATCCGCAAACATTTCGATATTGTGCCGCAGATTATTTTTGAGCCGCTTCCCCAAGATGACCCCAAGCGGCGCTGCCCAGATATCAGCAAAGCCAAGCGCATTCTGAACTGGGAACCAAAAATAAACCTGGAAGAAGGATTGAAGCGCACCCTCGCGTATTTCAAACAGGAGTTCTCAAGCCAGCAAAGCGCTTGATTTAGGATTAATAACCAGAGGCGGTGCGGCCATTGCTTAGCGGTTCCCTGCCAAAAGAATAATATTCGAATCCTAGTTCGCGCATGACCGCGGGCGAATAGAGATTTCGTCCGTCAATAACCAGCTTGCGAGACATCAGCTTTCCCGCGCGCACCCAGTCAAGAGTGCGAAAAATATCCCATTCGGTGCAGACCAGCGCAGCGTCCGCATCGCGCAGGGCTTCGTAAGGATCTTCGTGATATTGCAGCTGCGGAAATGAATGTTTTGCCCGGTCCATAGCCTCAGGGTCGCAGGCTCGAATTTGAGCGCCGTCGGCGACCAGCCGCTTTACAACTTCCAACGCGGGGGCGAAACGGATGTCATCAGTGTTGGCTTTGAAGGCCAAGCCCAACACGGCGATGCGTTTGCCTTTCAGAATCCATAAAGCCTTGCGCACCTTATCAAGATAACGGTCGATGCGCTGCTTGTTCACCTTTTCGGCGGCTTTCAGCATCTCGAAATCGACGCCGACAGAAGCGGAAAGATGAATGAAGGCCTGCACGTCTTTGGGAAAACAAAAACCGCCAAAGCCTAGTCCGGCTTTGAGGAATTGGCCGCCGATGCGCGGATCTAGCCCCATGGCGTGGGTCACTTCGTCGACGTTGGCGCCAATTTTTTCGCAAAGGTCGGCAATTACGTTGGCGTAACTTATTTTCAGCGCGAGAAACGAATTGGAGGCGTGTTTTATGAGCTCGGCGCTATTGATGGTGGTGACCAGAAAAGCAGCTTTGTGTTCGGTGGGGCATTTGCCCTGGTGCACCGGACAATGAAAACGATGTTCCAGGATTGGTTCGTAAATCTCGCGCAACTGCGCGGCGGAAACATCGTCTTCCACGCCGACGACGATCCGGTCGGGATGTAAAAAATCGGCGACCGCAGTGCCTTCGCGCAAGAATTCGGGATTGGAGGCTACGCGAAATTTGATGTTCCCGGTGCGCGAATATGCGCCCAGCGCGCGTTGCACTTCGAATCCGGTGCGCGCCGGCACAGTGCTCTTCTCGATCACCAGCTTTGAGGATTGGGCTTCTTCGGCAATTTGTCGCGCGACGTGGTCAATGGCGGAGAGGTCGGCTTCGCCATTTTCTCTGGGCGGTGTGCCAACACAAATGAAAATCGCGTCTCCTGCGCGAATGGCTTCTCCCGTGTCACAAGTATAAGAAATGCGGCCTGCTTTGCGCACGGATGCCAGGATGGTGTCGAGATGTTGTTCGTAAATGGGAACAATACCGGCATTCAGCTGGGCGATGCGCTCGGAATCGATGTCCGCGCAAATTACCTCGTGTCCTGCTTCCGCGAGGCACGCAGCGGTCACCAGTCCCACATAACCACACCCGATTACGCAGATATTCAAGGCGAAACTCCCTTTAAGCAAAGTGGAAAGCGCGGGGACACTGCGCTAAACAGACCGGCTATTATCATCGCAGAATGCCGCCCAGAAAGGCACGGTACGAGGCGTGTAAAGCTACTCGGGCGAGGCACCAATAGCGCGGTTGCGATTTTACCTTTTGCCACAATTTTTGGGTTACGAATTTCGCTTGCCCATCAGCAGTCCGCGCAGCCCAAGTAGTACGAGTTGCGGCTGGCGGCGAATCACGTTCCAAAGCAGGCGGGTGGATTCGTCACGGTTAATCTCGCCAAGCGATGCCCGGGTGGTAGCGTCCAAGAGGTCGACGAGCTGGGAATAATCTTTCTGCTGAAAATGGTGCAGCGTGCGGCGAATCAGCCAATGGGTGCTTAGCTCACGACGCAGCGCGCTCAATTCAGAGCTGCGCCGACGATGCAGAATGGATTGCGCCACACCCAACGCACCGCGAAAACCGGTGACGATGCCGCCCACGGTGGAAACTTTCACTTGTGCCGCGGCGTCGCCCACCAAATAAACGTCGCCATTGCCCATGCGTTTACGAACAGGCACCCATTTGCGATAGACGGGAATGCGCGCGCCCTGCCACTCGAGCGGCTCGAGATGTTTTTTTTCAAGGAAGCGTTCGAAGCGCCGCTTGGTGTCGCTTCCCTGTTCGCCAATCACCCCCAGAGCTCCTCGTTCGGAAGATTCCGGGACCAGCCAATAAAAATACGGGGTGTCGTCGGGGACAAACCACACGCGAGTGGTGTCAGCCGGGCAATCTTTCGGCAAGCGTACGATGGCTTGCATCAACGGGACGGTTTCGATGGGTGGCCAGCCGGCGGTGCGCGCGACTCTGCTGGTGGCGCCGTCGGCGCCCACGACACTGGCCGCATGCAATTCTTCCCGGCGGCCGCCAGTTTCGGTTTCCAGGCGCAGTCCGCTGGAATTGGGTCCCATGCCCAGAAAACGCGTATCAAAAGACAACTTCGCGCCAGATGCTTCCGCCTCGCGCGCGAGTGCGGGAATCAGCCGGGAACGCTCAATGATCAGGTCGGGCTTGGAGAGAGCGATCTGAGCGGAACGCCCGTCGGTGTAGAGTTCGAAGCGTCGAATTTCGTTGATGATGCTCTCGCGGGCTGCGGCGCCAAGCTGGTTACGAAAATGACTGGTGACGATCAGCGTGCGGTCAGGAGGGTCGAAGCGCGGCTTGGATTCAAGTACCCGAACACGGCGACCGCCGCGCGCTACCGCAGCAGCAGTGTACAAACCCGCGGCGGAACCGCCGACAACAATTACTTCACCGTCTTCCCGGCCCGACCGGGAATTATTATTTATGTCTGCCACCGTTTGATTTGCCCCAACCGACGCGGGTGTCTTTGATGCTTCAGCTCGAAATCAGGATAGAAATGTTATGGCCCTTTGGTCCGCCCTTAGGGGAATTACGCGACGAGTGGGATAGGACGCCCGTTGAGAGTATAGCGAAAATTCACGGGACAAAGAAGCAGAGCAAAAAATGGGTCGTGCGTCATTTCTCGATTACCCGGTTAACCAAGCAGGTGGAATTATTCCGACTAACCCGCGACTTCGGACAAATCAGTTTGAGCGACAGGCAGCAGAGGAAAAAGGGTGGCGGGAAGATGCGGAAAAAAACGCTTGACATATTCCCATATAGGAATATATTAAGGCCATGGCCAGGGCGGCGACGACTTCGGACGCGTTCAATGCTGTGGCCGAACCGCGGCGGCGGGACATCCTGAACTATCTAGCGATGCAGGAGAGGTCCGTCAGCGAGATTGTGGACGCCATGGAGATGGAGCAGCCGTCGGTTTCAAAGCACCTGAAAGTCTTGAAGGGTGTTGGCCTGGTGGAGGCCCGGAGGGAGGGCCGGCAGATGCTTTACAAAGTGAATGCGATGGCGATCCGGCCACTGCACGAATGGACGAGCACGTTCGAGCGGCTGTGGAAACATCAGCTGCTGCGAGTCAAGGAACGCGCAGAGGCTAACGATGCGCCGAAACAATAGTCTTATGGAATATCAAATGAGGAGGAAATCGTGAGTTCATCCGCACTATCGCTGGAAGCGACAACCATCCAAATAGCGGAGGAAATTACAGTGCGCGCGTCGATCGAGGTGACGTTTGCCGCGCTGCTGGATCAGCTTGGACCGTACAACGAGACTCAAGTAGATAAGCCCATGCCGATGAAGCTGGAAGCATGGCCCGGCGGCAGATGGTATCGCGACCTGGGAGAAAACAACGGCCATTACTGGGGAGCGGTGCAGGCGATCAAGAGGCCGACACTGCTGGAAATTTGCGGCCCACTGTTTATGTCCAACCCGGTGATAAACGAATCTTCAATATCGGCTGAAGGAATCTGGCGGCGTCACGGTCATTACATTTCGGCAGCAGTCGTTTGGTCTGGTGTTGGAGGAGTACAGAAACGCAAAGAATGGCTGGGCACACTTGCACGAGCTTATGCGGCAGCGAGGGGAAGCGCGGCGGGCGCACTGAGGCGCGGACGGCTTAGAGGTTCAGCGGAGGGAAATATGTGTCCGGCATGCATCGCAGGCGCAGCAGTGATGGCCGCCGGAGCGGGATCCACGGGAGGAATTCTGGCGGTGTGCATCGGCAAAGTTCAGAAGATTTTTCAGAGTGAATGGTCTCGGTCTATTTCAGAAAATAAAGGAGAAATAAAATGGCACAAGCAAAGAGAGACATGGAGCAACGGGAAGAGCATCCCGCAATGAAAACACCACCGATCGTGTCGCCGCAGGAGTGGGAGGCTGCGCGCCAGCAACTGCTCGTGAAGGAGAAGGCCTTGACCCGCTCCCGTGACGCGCTGGCCGCCGAGCGCCGGCGGATGCCGTGGCTGGCCGTGGAGAAGAAGTACGAGTTCGACGGGCCTAAGGGCAAGGTGAGCCTGCTCGACTTGTTCGAGGGCCGCCGTCAGCTGATCGTCTACCGCGCCTTCTTCGAGCCCGGCGTATTCGGCTGGCCCGAGCATGCCTGCCGCGGCTGCTCCCTCGGTGCCGACCAGGTCGCCCACCTCGCCCATCTGAACGCCCGCGACACCACGCTCGCTTTCGCCTCGCGCGCGCCGCAGGCGGACATCGAGCGCCTGAAGGCGCGGATGGGCTGGAAGATGCCGTGGTACACCATCACCGACAGCTTCGACAACGACTTCGGCGTGGACGAGTGGCACGGCCACAACGTGTTCTTCCGCGACGGCGAGCGGTGTTTCGCACTTACTTCATCAACAACCGCGGCGACGAGGCGATGGGGAGCACCTGGAGCTACCTCGACATAACTGCCGCTCGGGCGCCAGGAGGAGTGGGAGGACTCGCCGGAGGGCTATCCCCAGACCCCACCGTACAAGTGGTGGAACTGGCACGACGAATACGCCGCCGACGCCTCAGTGGACCCAAGGTGGACCAAAGTGGTGGACAACGCCAAGGTGATGTTGAACCTCAACGACTAGTACGGTGGCGTACGCGATCGCTCAGACGGACGGGTGCTGGTGGAGGAGAAGAGCAAGTTTTAATCGGCGAACTGGTTCAACGGTGATTTTTCCGCGGGAGTTTCTGCTTTGGGTTGGCGTTCGTAGGGGGCGCGTTCCAGGTAGGCTACGCCGGCGAACACGAGAGCGAGAGTGATGACGCCGACGACTGCAGCGCCCTGGGACGGCAGATAGCTGACCAGCAAGGCTGTAGTCCCGCTGAATGCGCCGAGGAAATACAGGGAGAGTACCGAGCCGCGATGGCCGAGACCGAGGTTCGAAAGGCGATGGGCAGCGTGGTCTTTTCCAGGCGTTGCGAACGGCAGCAATCCCCGGCGTGTCCTGGATATAGTGACCAGCGTGGTGTCAAAAATAGTCACGCCCAGGATCAACACTGGAACGAGCCAACCGGCTAGCGGTGCAGCGTGGTCCAGGCGCAGCTTCAGCGCCAAGGTGGCCATCAGGAATCCCAGAAACATTGCGCCACCGTCACCCATGAAGATTTTGGCGGGCTTGAAGTTCCATCGTAGGAACCCGCTGGCCGCTCCCAAACCGCGGCGGCGAGCGTGGCTACGAAAGTCTGGCCATTCAAATAAGCGATTATGGCAAATGAGACGGATGCTACGGCGGCTATTCCGGCGCATAGGCCGTCCATGTGATCAAGAATGCTGAACGACGCGGTGATGCCTACCACCCAGACAACCGTCAAAATGGCGTCAAGAACATAGCCAGTGCGGCCGCCGACCCAGGCGCCGAAAACTTGCGCGTGAATGCCGGTGAACAGCAGGATCAGCGCAGCGACGGGCATGCCGATGAACAGCTTTACCTGATGATGAGGGCCGCGATCATCGAGGATACCTACGGCCGCGACGAGCGAGGCTCCGGCAAGGATTCCCTCAATCTGAGCGCGTGCGGGGCCACCAAAAACGAACAGCACAGCAAGCATGACCGCGCCATACATAGCCAGGCCGCCGAGCAGTGGGATGGGACTGTGATGAACTTTGCGTGGTCCAGGAAGATCGACCATGCCGACCCGTAGAGCCAAAGCACGCACCGGGACGACCAGCAATAGAGATGCAATTAGCGCGACAAAAAACGCGAGCAGGCCTGCGGCCATGCAACCTCATGAAATGAAAGTAAACGCGGCGCCAGAGAGGAAGCCGTGTTCGCGTTTATATTTGCCGGATTGGGTATCCGGCTCCCAAGGTAAAGTCACTCGCCCCACGCAGCGTAATTACGATACTGGGTAAACTGGCGGTCCACAAGTCCGTAAAGTGCTGTAGTAAGCCATTGGTAATAGCACATTAATTAACATAAGGGTTAGGGCCTCAAGAAGCGGGTTGGGTTCCGCTGTTCGGGGCTTTATGGCCGCAGTTCACGCCTTCGACAATGGTCGTCAGGGTCCGTAATTCGTTGGCTTGGGAATATTTAGCTGCTGCTTCGCGGGCGGACTGGCTCATAGGGCGAGGGCGGCGGGATCCGCGGCGATACGCCGGATGCTGGAGGCTAGTTCGTCTGGACTGCTGGGATCGGCGCAAATGGCGAATCCGTGCCGAGGCCCGAGAGCGGCAACATCGGTCTCTGGAGCGGCTACGGCCACGATGGGTTTTCCCGCAGCGATGATGCCGAACATTTTACTGGGGACGACGACTCCCTCAACCCGCGC
Source organism: uncultured Acidobacteriota bacterium (assembly GCA_963705755.1). Classification (GTDB taxonomy): domain Bacteria; phylum Acidobacteriota; class Terriglobia; order Acidiferrales; family UBA7541; genus Acidiferrum. The sequence continues at coordinate 54,498 of CAVPKZ010000162.1, forward strand.
TTAATCGTGACGATGTGGGCGTCGGGCGCGGCGAGGACGGAGGGAATGTCCAAACTGGGGAAGAATGACAAAAAGCGGATGTTCGTTGAGCCTGCGGCCAGATTTTCCACGCGGGAACGCTCCGCTCCGTCGCCGACAAAAACAAATCCGATATTTTCGTTTTCGAGTTCCGGGCCGCCGCAATGATGGTGTCCCACGCGCCGTAAAAACCTAGATTGCCGGCATGGAGTAAAACGAAGCGAAAATTTCCGCGGATGGTGCGCGTTACTTCTGGATTTAGTGGTGGGGCCAGTGATTGAGCCGCGGGAGTGTCGACACCGCTGCGCACGATGCAGACTTTGGCCGCATCAATTCCTTTGGCGATGATCCGGGCGCGCATGTCGTTGCCAAGTACGATGATGCGCGAGGCGCGGCGCAGGGCCCAACGATGAAGGCGTTCCCACAATCGCGTAAGCAAGCCAGGCTTCACAATGGAACCGGCGATAGCCATATCGGGATACATGTCTTGAATGTCGTAGATGAGAGGCTTGCGTTTTAGTACGGAGAGCAATGCGCCGACGATGCCGTTGAAAGGCGGATCGGTCATCGCAAAGATAACATCGCAAGGAATAAAAAGTGCACGCCAGAAGGCGATCTTAACGTAGGTCAGATAATTCAGAACGCGACGATTCATTTGAATGCGGGGGTAGTCGGTGGAACCTACGCGAATGACCGTGAAGGCGTGGAGCCGCCGGTAATTTGTGCAGCACCCTCGCCGGTTGACTGCTCGGCTTTGCCACCGATCCGTTCTGTTTGCCACAACTTCCACGGGTGGCGTTCCGTTGGATCGTAGCATGGGCGGCCGCACAGAACCGTGACTTCATGTGTTTTCGCCATTGCCTGCACCATGGACTCCGCGGATTTCGCGGTGGCCGAAGTATCCGGCGGAAAATACAAATTCAAAAACAAAATACGCATGGGCAGATTGTACAGGTATGGGCGTGAGTGTCAGTGCGCGGGATTTCGGGTGGTTATGAATCGCCTATCGAATCGCGGCACAAGGCGATACAGGGGAATGACCCGGTGCGCTGCGATTACTGGCGGGTGATCAGAAATTCGCCGAGGACCAGGGCGTCCATTTGGGTGCGCAGGAAACAGTCTATGGCTTCTTCAGGGCGGCAGACGATTGGCTCGTTATCGTTGAAGGAGGTGTTTAGCACCACGGGGACGCCGGTGAGATCTTCAAATGCTTTGATAAGTTGCCAGTAACGCGGATTGGCTTCCCTCGTTACAGTTTGCAGGCGGCCAGTTCCGTCAACGTGAGTGGGCGCAGGAATTTTGTCGCGTTTCGCGGGCTTTACCGAATACGCAAGCGTCATGAACGGCGAGGGATAAGATTTTTCGAAATAATCGGCGGTCGATTCGGCAAGGATGGAAGGCGCGAAGGGACGAAAGATTTCGCGATGCTTGATGCGGCGATTCAGAATTTCTTTCATTTCCGGGCGACGCGGATCCGCGACGATGCTGCGATTCCCGAGTGCGCGCGGACCCCATTCGGCACGGTCTTGAAACCAGCCCAGAATTTTTCCATCGGCAACAATTTGCGCGGTGTTGCGCATAAGCTCCGGCTCAGGGAGTTCGGCGACCGAATAACCGTTACGCGCAAGGGCGCTGGAATCGATGGATTGACGCACCTGCTCGCGTGAATATCCCGGCCCCCAGTACGCGTGATTCATGACGAAGGAACGAGGCTTGCCGAGAATCTGATTCCACACGTAGAACGCCGCTCCTACAGAGAGGCCGCCGTCACCGGCCGCGGGATGAACGTAGATCTGCTCAAAGCCAGTGGAGTCAAAAATTTTCCCGTTAGCGACACAGATTGAATGCGACGCCACCAGCGAGGCACACCGACTTCATACCGGTGGCATTGGCGAGCTTGCGCAACATCCCGAGATAAACTTCTTCGAGACGCGCCTGCAGAGACGCAGCGAGATTACGGTGGCGCTGTTCGAGGGGTTCATTAGGATCGACGCACCGGTCCGAGGTGGCGAGCCAATTCCGGAGAGAATAATTTGCCGAGAGTCGGAGTTTTGTCGGCTTCCGCCCAGCTCATTTCCGGGCCGGTGCGATGGTGGGTGAAATAGTCGAGGCCGAGCCGGAAACCGTTGGCACCTGAATTTTCATCGAAGCGGACGATGTCGCGGAAGGCTTCCAGATGATCGGGCTGGCCATAGGCGCCAAGACCCATCACTTTGTATTCATCGCCGAATTTCAGGAAGCCGAGATACTGGGTGACCGCGCTGTAAAAAAGTCCCAGCGAATGAGGAAACGCCACGGAGCCGTGGATATTCATGCGGCTGCCCTGACCAACGGCCCACATGGTGCTGGCAAAATCGCCGAGGCCATCGGCGGAGAGAAGGGCGGCGGTCTCGAAGGGAGAAACAAAAAAACTGCTGGCCAGATGGGCCTGATGATGCTCGATGCGATGAAATTTAGCTTTTATTTTTTGCGGGTCTGCATCGAAGGCTGCGGCGAGCGCCTCGGGAATGCCGGTAAACGTAGCAAGGACCTTGGCGCGTTGACGCGCGAAGGAAGGCATCCGCAAGGAATAGATTAATTTCGTGAAGAGACGTGCGTACGGATTGCGTGGAATTCCGACATGATCGATGTCCGCGAGAGTCAGTCCAGCTTCCTGGAGGCAGAAGCGGATGGCCTGCACGGGAAAGCCGGCGGCATATTTAACGCGATTGAAACGTTCTTCTTCGACGGCGGCAATCAATTGACCGTCGCAAACTATCGCGGCGGAAGCGTTGCCGTGGTAAGCATTAATTCCGAGAATGTTCATGGAATGAAGATCAGTTTACCTTAGGCAACGAGCTTATGCAGGAAGATGGCGGCGGCACCATTCGTTTAAAACATAAAGCGACCACGGGCGAGACCAGGAAGTCTTGCCGGCGAGAAAATCGATCCACACCGCGCGAACCCCATCGAAATGTAAGTGCTGAGCAAGACTAGAAGACGGCGAAGCGAAACTGGCGTCCAGGCGAGCACGCAACGGGCCACGCAGCCATTCATCCCACGGCAAGGTGAAGGTGCGTTTTCGCTGTTTGAGAATTTCCGGCGGCAAGAGGTCCCGGAGAGCTTCCACTAGAAGCGCTTTCTGCTCGCCTTGTTTGCTGCGCGCGGCGTCCGGCAACGCGCTCACAAATTCGACCAGTGGGGTATCGAGGAGCGGCACGCGGACTTCCAGCGAGCGCGCCATGCTGACAGAATCGGTATCGCGCAGCAAAGTGCTGGCCATATAGGTGCGCATTTCGAGCCAGGATATTGCCGCGACGGGCTCCAATTTTGCTGCTTCATCGGCGACGCGCTGAAACCATGCAAGCCAGGTGGGATCGAGTGTGACGCCATCTGAACCGATGGCGCTGGCGCGAAAGCGCGGATCGACAAGATCGTTCAGGCGGCCACCCGGCGGAAATAGCGCGCGCGCAAAAAAATACAGATGCGGCAAAACCGAGGGTCAGTCCAGGCGGAAGCGGCTTTAGATGCGGCGTCTGATTTGCCCGCACCTCCGAGCATGCTGCGCAACATTGGCGCGAGAGCACGGCGAAGGGGCGCGGGGAGGAAGCTTTGCGGTTTGCGCCAATTTATTCAAACGCGGGACGTCGGAAAAAGTCGGAGTAGCCGGCAAAGAGTTCGTCGCCGCCCAATCCTGAAAGCGCAACTTTCAATCCAACCTGGCGTGCAGCCCAGGACACAAAATAGGTGTTGATGCCGTCCATGGTGGGCTGGTCGAGGGCCGCAAGGGCCTCATCGATTCGCGACAGAATGGCGGCGCCGTCGAGGGGCACTTCGGTGTGCTGCGAGCCGCAGCGGTCCGCGACGACGCGGGCGAGAGCTGCTTCATCGAAGGTTGTTCCCGGAAAAGTCAGGGTGAAACTTTGAATGCCGGGTTTGGCGCGCCCCGCCAGCATGGCGATGGCGCTGGAGTCCAGGCCGCTGGAAAGAAAAAGTCCCACCGGAACATCGGCGATGAGGTGCGCTTCGACAGCATCTTGGAGAAGCGGGCGTAAGAGGCGCGCGGCGCCATAAAATTCTCTGGGGCGATTGGGATCGCGCGCGGCGGAACTGCGGGTCGCGTCATACCAGGGTCGAGCGCGAGGAACGCGGCGGCGCTCCGGAATGTAGGTCATCATTTTGTGGCCGGGAGGCAGCGAAAAAACCCCTTCAAGAAGAGTGACCGGCTCAGAAACACTGCCGAAAAGCAGATAAGCGGTAAGCGCGTCCTCCGAAATTTGTTTGGGGCAGAGGCCGGACGCCAGCAAGGCGCGGACTTCCGAAGCGAACGCAAAGCCGTCAGTAGTCTGCGTGTAATACAACGGCTTGATGCCCAACGGATCGCGCGCCAGAAAAAGAACCGGCACAGTGGCATACCGCCGCGCGCAAGTCGAGCACGGCGAAGGCAAACATGCCGCGAAACTCGGGCAGACAATCTTCGCCCCATTCTTCCCAGGCATGCACCAAGATTTCGGTGTCGGACTGCGTGGAGAAGCGATGGCCGCAGAGCGCCAGGGCGTCACGCAACTGGCGATAGTTGTAGAGTTCGCCGTTAAAAATTACGGCGACGTCACGGGTTTCGTTCCAAATGGGTTGATGGCCGCCGGGTAGATCGATAATGGACAAGCGACGCATGCCCAGAGCCAGACCGGGCGCGCGCGGCTCGTTCACGAGGAAGCCTTCGCCATCGGGACCACGGTGAGACATCGCCGCGGTCATAACGCGCACGCGCGATTCGGTGTCTTGCTTAGGAGTAGCGAAAGCAGCGCCGCAAATTCCGCACACTCTACTCTTCTATCTCAGGAGGAGAGAAAAAGGTAGCCCCGGCGCGAACAATGTGGCGGCGGAAGTGAAACCGGGGCACACGCAAATGATGATCGGCGTACCAGGCAAGTAGAACGCGAACCAAAAAGAAAAAAATGAAGAACACGGAAGAGACGAAAAAGAAAAAGAACGATTCGCGCTCGAGCAGTAGACTCCAGTCGAAATCTTCATCCCAGGTCGGATAAACCTTGCGCAGGAAGTAGCGCAGGCCCAGAGCATCAAGGGGCAGGCGCGCGAGCGGACATGCGCGAACTTTTGATAGTTATAACCGGGAAGATAGCCAGGGATGCTACTCGTAGCTTGATCGAATATGACGGGATTCTGCAAATCCTTACGGGTTAGCGTATGGCCCTGCGCATCGCGCAGGATAGTCCGATAGGTGGGATCCACGATAATCCAGCGGCCATCCACGAGCACCTCGGCGACCACATGTTTGGTCGTGTGTTCGGGAGTAAGTAGCAGGAGACGCCGAGACCTGAGGCCGGCGCTGCGGGAGAGATTCAAGAAAGCATTGGTGGCGGTGCCGCATATGGTGAGCAGTTGGCTGGAATTCAAGGTGTCTTCGGGATCGCGAGCGGAGAGTTCGTTGAGGTTCTGAGCCGGAGATCGAGGTGCGCCGGCGCGAATCCAGGTCAGGATGGACTCGATTTTTTCTTTGGGCGCGGCGGAGCTAGGAATGATAGCGTCCGAGAAGCCCTTGAGGTATCGGCGCACGGAATATTCCCAAACGCTGGAATAACCGACGAATAACAATGCAAAGATGAGCAGGCCATTCACTGTTCGCCAGAGTACGCGAAAGATGGCCAAATTCTTGGGGGACACAGCGGGCACCATTTACTCCATGGACCGGGATGAAACGCCGGAAACTGGTGGCGTCGTCAGCGTTGCATACAACTCTTCCATTTGCGATACAGGTTTTTCCCAACTCAAGGTGGAGGTGAGCTCCGCGGAACCCGAAACGAATTCTGCGTGAAGCTGTGGATCGCGAAGCAAACGCTCCAGTGCGTTTGCCACAGATGTTTCGTCGTGTGCCACAACCAAGCCAGCGACATCTTTAACCAGCGGAGCTATGCCGCATTGTTCCGTGACTACCACCGGCGTTCCCGCGGCAGCCGCTTCGGCGGCGGTGTTGCCAAAGTTTTCGTTTTGCGAGGGCAGCACAAAGACGTCGGCGTCACGGTAGGCAGCCCATTTATCATCGTCATACAATGGGCCAGAAAATTTTACGCGCGCAGCTATCCCAAGCTGGGAGGCGCTGGCGGCGAGACGCTGTTGCATGGAATTGTCATCCGGTCCCACAAAGACCAACATTAAGGTATTTTCCCCAATTCGCTCTGGAAGGTTCCCGAAAGCCTGAAGCAATAATTCCGGACTTTTCTTCGGCGACAAGCGGCCCAAAAACAAAATCAGTTTAGCCTGTTCAGGAATGTCGAGAGAGGCGCGGAATTTACCGCGCACCGGCCACGAAGAGGGCGACTCAACACCATTGCGACGAAGCACGATTTTCTGGGGCGCGACTCCGGCGGAAGCCAACTCCTGAACCTCCAGGTCTGAGGTAGCGATGACCGTGCTGGCGCCGGCAAACAATCGCTGACCAACAAAATAATGATACATCCGTTTCAGCCATACGTTCCGGACAATCGGCACAAACATGCCGATAGGTTCAACAACGTAAGGCATGTTTCTTGACCGGGCTGCGGCGGCCACAGCATATCCGAGAAGATCGTAAATGCCAAAAATGTGGACAACGTCAAAATTCTGCAAGCGCGCGCGGCAGTAGCGCTTCACCGCGGGATTCCAGCTTAGCGCGCGGTAGCGAAACCAGCTGGGTAGATAAATGGATTGGACACCTTCTTCCGCATGACGCCAACCGAAAGGCGAACGGTCCCAGCCGAGAGCTTGAAGATCCGATTCGCAATGGTGGCGCAAGCGCTTTTCAAGGCCCCAATCCGCGGTGAGCACGTTTACGGCGTGGCCGCGTCTTGCCAAACCTTGCGCCAAGGCGCGCACTTTTACGGGAGGTCCGCCGAATTCCAGGAAAGGAGCGAAGGTTTCGGTGACGTTCAGGATTCGCATTGTTCGCGAAGGATTTTTTTTAGCGCTTTAGCGAAAACGCTGAAGCGGAATTCGTGCTCCACACGCTGGCACCCGCGCGCGCCCATCTCGCGCGCGAGGGCTGGATCGGATAGCAGCGTCTCAATCGCAGTGGAAAGCTGCGGTGCGTCGCCATGCTGCACGAGGTATCCAGTGACTCCGTCGATGATTACTTCAGGGGCGCCTCCATGATCGCCACCGATGACCGGCTTGCAGCAGGCCATGGCTTCCAGATACACGAGGCCGAAACCTTCAGCCTGACTTGGCAGCGCAAAAATTTCGCAGGCCGAGTAGCAGGTGGCCAGTTGGGAGTAGGAAAGCCCGCTGAGAAAGTGTACGTGAGGGCGCACGCCATTTTTTTCAGCTAGCTCTTCGAGCCAGTCGCGATCATCGCCTTCGCCGACCATCGCAAGCTGCAGTTCGGGCCAGCGCGGCAGCAAGCGCGGCAGCGTGTTGATGAGGGTGTCCATGCCTTTGTAGCGTTCCGTGGCGAGCCAGCGGCCGACCGTGAGAATTACGCGGCCGGTGGGAAAACCAGGAGGAACAGGCGCTTTTGATGCCGCGGGAAGAAGGTTTTCGAATTCCGGATCGAGGGCCCAAGGCAAAACACGAACGCGCTCGGGCTTCACTTCTTGCTGCATGATGACGTGTTGGGCGGTGCTTTGACTCGGCGCGAGGACCAGGTTTGCACGCCGCAAGGACCGGCGCCGCACGGCGGGCAGCGGCTCCCACACCTCAATGCCGTGAGTGCAGATAATGGTTTTCATGCGCGGCGCGGCCAGTCGCATCGTCTGGGTTACCGGTGCCAAATTGGGATGACCGGCGATCACCAGCTTTGCATGGCGGCGAGCGGTGCGAAAAGCAGTGGCGGCAAAGCGGCCCTTGGCGCGCTCGCAACCGGTGAATACAAATTCGCGGCCCCCTACGGACATGCGGTGAAGTTCCGGCGAGTCATTGAGGCTGAAGAGACGGCATTCCATGGCACGGCTGACGGCAAACTCGGTGAGAACGGCCGCGATGTGGCGGCTGGCGCGTTGAACACCGCCGGGCGCGTCCAGTTCAGAAAATATGCCGATGAGCACTGGCTGAGTCTGCCAAGCACGGCGATGGAACGCAAGCGCGAGTCACCCCAGATCACGAATGTGTTGCCGTCAAGGCCGGAACAATATCGATCAGGCGGTCGAGATACAGGTCGGCGGGATGAGCATCGCGATCATGCATACCGAAGCCGTAATTCACGATGGCGGAGAGAATTCCGGCATTACGAGCGGTTTGCACGTCAACTTCGGAGTCGCCGATGAGCACAGCTTCTTTGGGTTGAGTGCTGAATTCACGAAGGATGGTGTTTACACCCAGGGGATCCGGCTTTTTGGTGGCAAAACTGTTTCCGCCATAGATAGCACGAAAATATTTGGCGAGCCCGAGAGCTTCCAGAATGCGCACGCTGATACGCACGGGCTTGTTGGTGAGCACCGCCATGGGCATAGCGGAAAGTTCGCGCAATGCTTCGGGCACGCCAGGATAGGCGCAAGTGTTGTCCATTTTGTGTTCTTCGTAATAGGAGAGGAAGAATTTCAGGGCGCGGTCGAGTTCTTCGGGATTCACGTCCTGGCCGAGGGATTTAGCGACCAGAACAGGGGCGCCATTGCCGATGTAGCTGGAAATAATTTCTTCCGGCAATTCGGGGCGATTTAGTTTGCGGAGCGTGGCGTTTACCGAATGGACCAAATCGAGTTTCGAATCGATCAGGGTGCCGTCGAGATCGAAAATCAAAGCGCGAACCGCGGGGAAATTATGGCTGGCCATATGTATCTAAATATTCTAAAGCATTAAGAAAAAAACAGAAACGCAGGGAAAACCCGGATAGTGGGTCATCTCTACCGAAACCCGCTTTGAGGTGCAAGTAACTTTTGAAGTGGAAGTGACTTCCCTTCTACAATCAACGCGTGCATTTCGCGCACTCCATCGATCATCACTTGCTGGCCAGCGTGAGCATCGCGGCGACGTGCCTCGACGTGCTCGGTACGCTGTACCTGGCTTACGATCTGTTGGGCGGCGAACACGGGCCGCTGCGATTGCTCACCAGAGCGGTGACGTACTCGATCGTGTTTGGCCTCGGCTATGCAATCGGGCTGGGATTTTTCTTTGGTGTGGTTTCCGGCGTGGGCACCGGGGTTACGTTGGCAATTGAACTTAACCGAACGGCGCGGCAGGGCGATCATTACTCGTTACCGTGGGAAGCTTTTTTCAGCGCGGTACGCGGCACGGCTTTTGCGGCGGGACTTTACCACATGGTGGGGCTGCGATTCGTGGTGGCGTTCGGCATTTTGATCACAGGCGGGCAAGTGATCGCATATTCGCGTGGGATGCGGCCAGCACTGGACTATGTGGCGGCGCAGCGGCCGCGGATGACCCGGCAGCAATTTATTGGCACGGTGGTGCGAACGGTGGGATACACCGCGGCGGCGTTGGGATGCGGGATTTTCGCGCAGCATATTGCGCACCCATGGTGGTTTGCGGTGCGTGTCGGAGTGGTGACTGGGTTGGTGACCGGCATGGGGATATTCGTTAATCCGTACATCGAGTATTACGCGGACCGGCTGCCGCAGCGGTCGCTTGGGGTGCTGGGAATCGTTTTGATCCTTTGCGGGTTCGTGCTGCAGTCGATTCAATACTGGGTGACGCTGCTGGACGTGCAGGTAGTTTAGAGGCGATCGAATTACAGCGGGTGAAGACGGCGTTGCGTGGCGACTTCGCGTAGACTAGACGACTACATAGTTGGAAAAATTTCCCGGAGAATACATGGCTAAGGTTTTTCCGTTTCGGGCATTTCGCTATAACCCCGCACACGCGCCGTTTGAACACGTGCTTACTCAGCCGTATGACAAAATTTCGCCGGCGATGCAGGACAAGTATTACTCGGCCAATCCACACAATCTGATTACCGTAGAAAAGGGCCGCGTGCATCCCAGCGATGGGCCAGGCAATAACGTGTACACCCGCGCAGCTGCCGCGATACAGGAGTGGATCCGCAGCGGCATCGTGGTGCAGAATCCGACGGCCTCGTTTTATGGCTATACGCAGGAATATACCGTGCCGGGAACGAATCAGCGTCATACCCGCCGTGGGTTTATCGGGGCTGGGCAGCTGGAGGAATATTCCGCAGGCGTGATTTACCGCCATGAACATACGCTTTCGGGGCCAAAGGCGGACCGCCTGGAATTGTTGCGGCATTCGCAAATATCTACTGGGCAATTGTTCATGATTTATTCGGACGCGCAGAAACGCGTGGACGCAGTATTGGCTGAAGCGGAGAAGTCGGCGACTCCGGCGACGGAGATAACCGATGAGTATGGTGTGATTCACCGGCTGTGGATAATTTCCGATCCGCAACAAGTGAAAGCGATTCAAGAAGCGATTGCCGACCAAAAATTGGTGATCGCCGACGGGCATCACCGCTACGAGACGGCACTGAATTATCGCAACGAGCGCCGCACGCTGACGGGCAAGACGATTGCCGACGCTCCTTACGAGCGGGCCATGATGACGTTTATTAATACGCAAGGCGAGGGTTTGACGATTCTTCCTACGCATCGCACGGTTGGAAATTGCGCGAGTTCAATTGGCCTGAGTTGCGCAGGTACCTGGAGCCATGGTTTACGGCGGAAAGCATACAGTTTGCGGAGGAGAACGGGAAGCAGAAGGCCCGAGAAGAGTTTTTGCGTAAGCTTTCGGCCGCCCGAAGGAGCGCGCCATAGGCGTCTATCCCGCATGGCGGACAAACATAAGCGTACGTTTTACGTGCTGACTTTACGCGAGGGCGCGGACTTAAGCCGGTTATTACATAACGTTTCCCCTTTACAGCGCGAACTGGACGTAGTGCTGTTGCATGAGGGGATTCTCGAACCAGGCTTGGGCATAACCCCACAATCGGTCACGCTCGAGGCCAATCGTAGTTATGAGCGCGAAGCTTCAGCGGCGCTCGATGCCGTGGATAGCGGTTCCGCGCAGATCCTTTCTTGTTGAACCCTGCGATGTGGAGCAAGTGATAAAAATTGCCACGGCTGGGGAAGTGATGCCGCAAAAGTCCACGGGTTTAAATCCTAAATTGATGAGCGGAATCACCATGTATAGCGTGACGCGGAACAGCTAACGTCGGCGCAAATAGTCAACAGCGCGTGGTGACGCGCGGAAAACCCCACACGTAAAAAAACGTGCGGAGCCCTCGCTGCGGCAACCGGCCTTGCGACGTTGCTTAAAATCTGGCCAATGGTTCGAGTGGCCTACTTAAAGCTGGCGACCGCTTCGGATTCGCTGTTATACACGTCGAAAACCGTAAGTAGCTTGGTAATCTGCAGGACTTCCTGGAATTGGCTGCCCAGGTGGCAGAGCTTCAGGGCGACGCCTTGTGATTTGGCGCTATGGTGGGCGGCCACCAAGGTCCCGAGGCCCGCACTGTCGATGAACGTGACATTGGCCATATTCAGCACGATTTTCTTTTTACCTTCGGCCACCAACGCCTTCACCCTTTCGCGCAGTGCGTTGCTTTCCTCACCTAGTACGATGCGGCCATCCAGGGCGACCACCGCACGCCGTCCACTTCGCGATTCGTAAATTTCAATGCCACTTTAGTTTCCTCCTCGTCGGAAAAAGAGCTCCGGGCCTAGATGCACCGGCGCCGCAAAGCTTATCAATAATAGTCCGCGCAGGACATGTAATAACCGCACACCGTACAAATCAACTTGCAGCGGCGGGATTCGAGCCGCTGAGAGCAGACCGGACAATAGTGCGAAGCGTGTTCGTAAGGCGCGGACGTAGGAGTCAGATAGCATTCGGAGAGTGCATCGAATGATCCGGCTGGAGAACTCGTGAGCCGGCACCTGCTTCGTTATAGATTGCACGGTTCAAGGTTATAGCACATCCCCGGAAAACGGGGAAGCTTTGCGGGTGCGGTTGTCTTGGCCGCTTTGAATTTTTCTTACATTTTCGGCAGTTCACTAAACTCGTAGCAGATGCCCACTATAGAAGCGGAGGTTATTGAATTCTATGTGGTTAGCAAGACTGCTCTTGGTTGCAAGTAGTTCGGCGCTGCGTGGAACGCAACTTCTGGTTGGCCGATGATTCGTTCAGGATGCAAAATTGATTATTGACACGCTGTCAAAACGCTCTTTAGCATAAGGGGCTCAATCGAGATTTTCGTTATGTGCGAGGTGCAATTCACTGCGATGGATGTTCCCGGGCACGGTGAGTCGGATAAGAACAATGGTGAATATGAGCAGACTGTCTAATAAAGTGGCGATAGTGACGGGCGCCTCCAAAGGCATAGGCGGTGGGATTGCAACGGCCTTGGGAGCTGCGGGCGCGCGCGTGGCCGTGAACTATTCCTCCGACCGGGAAGGCGCCGAACGCGTCGCTCAGGCGATCATCGACAATGGGGGCGAGGCGATCGCGGTCGGGGCCGACGTGTCCAAGGCCGCGGATGTCGCGCGGTTATTCAAAGAAGTGGATTCCGCGTTCGGAAGACTGGACGTTCTGGTCAACAACGCCGGGGTATTCCGCTTCGGCGCCTTCGCGGAGATCACCGAAGAGAGCTTTCACCTCCACTACAACATCAACGTTCTCGGGGCGATTCTCACCGTGCAGGAGGCGATCAAGCGGTTCGGGCCCGACGGCGGGAGCATCATCAACCTCAGCTCTATCGTCGGCTCGCATCCGGTGGCGGGAGCCCTGCTGTACGCTTCCACGAAAGGCGCCATCGAAACGCTGACCAGGGGATTGGCGCTCGAACTGGCGCCGCGCAAGATACGCGTCAACGCCATCGCTCCCGGTCATACCGAAACCGAAGGCAATGTAGCCGCGGGGACCTTTGAGGGTGGTGCCGGCGCCGTTCTGGCTGGGAAGACGCCGCTCGGCCGGCTCGGTCGCGTCGCGGATATCGCCCCGCTGGCGGTGTTCCTAGCGTCAGACGAATCAGCCTGGATCACCGGGGAGGTCATTCGTGCCGCAGGCGGTCTCGTTGTGGCCACCTGAGTGCAATGTGCTGACCTCGCAATAACACATTCGGGTGAACGCAGTCAGGGCAACACAGAGAGGAGAATACGATGCAACTTCAAGATAACTACTTTTCTGCTTATCACAACCTAAAGCTGACACGAGATGACAAAGGTGTGCTGGTTGCTGAGTTCCACAGCAACGGCGGACCGTTCATTATGACCGCGCAAGCTCACACGGAATTTGTCGATGCCTTCTACCGGATTGCGCAAGATCGAGCGAACAAGATCGTAATCCTGACGGGCGCAGGTAGGGAGTTCATTGCTGATGTCGATTGGTCCTCTTTCGGAGATGTCGCCGATCCCGGCGTTTGGAGCCAGGTTCACGACGAAGGCGTTCAGGTTTTGGAAAACATAGCCAACATACGCGTGCCGGTCATCGCGGCTATCGAGGGACGTGCCCATGTGCATTCAGACTACGCGCTACTTGCCAGTGTAATTGTGGCGGCGGAGGGTGCGACCTTCCAGGATGTGGCCCACTTCTCCGCGGGCGTTGCGCCCGGCGACGGAATCTTTACCACCTGGAGTTATCGCGCTGGAGCAGGACGAGCGGAGGCGTTCCTGCTCAACCCACAGCCGCTCCCGGCGCGAACCGCATATGAATGGGGGGTGGTTGCCGAAGTTGTGCCGAACGGCAAGGCGCTGTCCCGAGCACGGGAATTGGCCAAGTTGTACTTGAAGGCTCCCGAAGTAACCCGCCGCAATACGCGCGTACATTTCGTTCAGCCGTTGAAAGAGCGCATCGTGCGAGAAGTCGGTTACGGATTATCGCTCGAAGGAGCGTCGGCAGCCGATCTGGTCAAATCAATGCAAGCCAAGAGTGAACCCGTCGCTCGGAAAGGAAAATCCGCATGAACAACACGAAGAACACATCATCCGCCCAGCCACGTAAGAACACGCAGCCGAAAGAATTTGATCTGGTGATTCTCGGGGGCGGCACGGGCTCGACCATCGCTGCATGGACTTTTGCCGGCGAAGGAAAGCAAGTCGCAGTCGTCGAGCGCAAATACATCGGCGGGTCATGCCCGAACATCGACAGTAGATGAGACGTCAGAAGAAGCCGCGCGTATCACAAACAACCAGCCCGAAGGCAACGGCCCCTCGAACGCCGGAATCGGTATTCAAGGCCATTGTTGATGGCGCTTGCGATGTTAGTGGTCGGGCCGCCCTTTCCCACTATCCTTCGCGACGACAGTGCGCTGCACGGTTGCACGAACGCCTGACGAACGACCTTGAAGTTCTGGGAAAATTGCAAACCGAACTAACCCCGAGTTCGAAGCGCATCCGAGAAGAATCGGCAACCGGGCAACCACCGAGCACTGAAAAGGTGTTTGCGTCGATTTTCCCAATCCTGCTTAAGCATCATGCCTCACTGCTTTGGAGCGTTCTAGCGTCGAGTGAACCGTTCTGTTTACAAGATGGGTGATGGGGGCATCCAGAAATCGTTCCAGGATTTCAACCTCTTACTGAATTCCTGTCGGCAGTATGTTGACACCGCCATGCAGCATGCATATCAACTTAACGAACTTAATCCTGCCGAGTTCAATTATGCCGTGATGTCTTCGCTTTCCAGCTTTCTGAAATTAGCTCCTGCGAGTTTGCACGTGCCTTTCCTCACCGAAGATTTGCTGAATGCGGTGCGCGAATTCGAAACGAATAAGCAACAGAAATTCGCGACCAGCAAAATAAGGCGGTTCCATGAGGTAGCCAAGCGGCTCGTGGGAGAACTGCATCCGACTTTTGTTCCTGAACCTCAGGAATTTCTCGACGGATTTTTCGATTCTCCTCCGACTTCGCACACGCAGGATTCGCTTCGACTGTCGTGACCTCTGAAGAACCGGGAGGCGTTTACCTCGGCAGCAAAGACGGCGTGTTTTTCCCCAGCACGGAGAACTATGCGGAAGTGCAGTTCATTGCGTTGAAGAGTTGCCTATTTATTTTCGCCGATGTCTATCTCAGGGCAGCAGGTAAAGCGATTGCCGCGGTCTTCCCGAAAGACGTGACGGAGAGGTGCGTAACTCTGATTGATGAATGTATCAGTCAATCGAAATCGAAGTTTGAATGGACTGGGAGGCAGATGCACGCATGGGTCCAATGAGGCGATGCTGCGGAAGTCTGACATTCAATTTCGTTGTCCCTGTCAGACTTGGTTCGCTTGGAGCGACCCCTATTTCCAATTCGACTTGTACTGCCCTTCATGCGGAACCGTCTTTCGTATCACCCGGATGCGGGAGCCGTTCGGTTACTGCGTGTTGCCGGAAGGCCCATGTGATGTGTTCGGCGCTGACAGTCCTCGCATCGACCATCTCTCCGAGTCACTGAGAAACACGCTTTACCAGATTTGGGAGGAGTTCAGGGAGTTCGCGAGAACGTTGCCAAAGTCAAATGTCGCTCCCGTCCTTCTCGTCGGTGATATCGGACACTTCAAGATGAAGTTGCCGCCGCGACACTCACAAGAACTCACAACGTTTATTTCTAATAAGGCCGTGCAGGATGGCGAGGGTATACCGATCATGTGCAATTGTTCCTTTATGAGTCTCTGGATTCCCAAGAGAGGCTCTGGAATCGACCACATGACTTGTTGGGCCTGCGGTTCGTCTATACGTCTTCTTGGTCTCGAAGGGGACGGGGGTACATCTTTGGACAGACAAATGGAAAGACAACGCTCCTTGATGTCCAAGCGAGCAAGGCATTGCCATCTTGTAGGTTGTCAGAAGCCGAACGTAACGAAATCATTTTCAAATTTGACCAGAAGAACCAGCCCACGGACGCCTAGTTCAGAATAGTTTTGATTTTCAGAATGAATCCGTCGTTCGGAAAGGAAAATCGGCATGAACAATACGAAGAACACATCATCCGCCCAGCCAGGTAAGAACACGCAGCCGGAGGTATTTGATCTGGTGATTCTCGGGGGCGGCACGGGCTCGACCATCGCTGCGTGGACTTTTGCCGGCGAAGGAAAAAAAGTCGCAGTCGTCGAGCGCAAATTCGTCGGCGGGTCATGCCCGAACATCGCGTGCCTGCCGAGCAAGAACATCATCCATAGCGCGAAAGTCGCGTCGTATTTTTACCGAAGCAAGGAATTCGGCATCACACACGACGGCTTCGCGATCGACATGGCAGGCGTGCGCGAGCGCAAGCGCGGGATGGTGCGTGGCCTGAACGATATGTATATGGAAAATTACAGGAACACGGGAGCCGAATTCATATTGGGAACGGGCCGGTTCGTAGCTCCTAAAATAGTGGAAGTCACCCTGGCCGATGGGACCACACGTCAACTGCGCGGCGCGAATGTGATCGTTAGTACGGGCACGCGTGCCGCGCTGGAGAAAATTCCTGGCCTTGCGGAAGCGCAGCCGCTCACGCATATCGAGGTTCTT
The DNA here is from genome assembly GCA_963705755.1 of uncultured Acidobacteriota bacterium. Lineage (GTDB taxonomy): Bacteria > Acidobacteriota > Terriglobia > Acidiferrales > UBA7541 > Acidiferrum. The sequence continues at coordinate 70,882 of CAVPKZ010000162.1, forward strand.
GAACTCGATAAAATTCCCGAACACTTGCTTGTCGTCGGTGGCGGCTACGTCGGAGTGGAGATGGCCCAGGCAATGCGCCGCTTCGGTAGCAAGGTGACGATCGTCGACCGCAGCGGGCGGCTGATGTCCAAAGAAGACCCAGACGTATGCGAGGCTCTTCGCAGTCTACTCGCAGATGAAGGCATCGACATTCTTCTGAATGCACGGATCAAGCAAGTGTCGGGCAAATCTGGCGACTCTGTAAGTGTCGTCGTCGAGCAGAATGGAATTGAGAAAGTCCTTATAGTGATTCTGGGAAAAGTATCAGCAAAGGAGAGATTTCC
>CAVPKZ010000163.1:0-4931 GCA_963705755.1 uncultured Acidobacteriota bacterium
ATGTCGTGTTGCGAAATTGGGAGCCCTTTGCAAAATTGAACGTGCACCACATCGTGGCGCCGGGCAGTTATCACACTTATACGGCGCTGGATTTTCCGGTGAGCCTGGGCGCTTACAAATTTCCCGCCAGCCCAGCGGAGCCTGCCGTTCTTTTTATGTTGCGCACGCCGTGCAAACCTGGGCTGGAGCAGCGTGAACAAAATCGCGCGGGGCGCAGGGAATTACCGGACACTCCGTTCGCCACGTTTGAGAAAAATATCCGCGATGAACTGAACAGAATGCTGGGACCGGCGGGCTTCGATGCGGGCGCGATATTTAGGGCATAACCGTGAATCGCTGGGCGCATGGTTATGCGTTCACGCCGAATCCACTGTTCGATCCGGATTGGAAGGAAGAGGAAAAGCCGTGGGTCATCGGGCGCAGGCGGGTGGGCCGGATTGCCATTGCGAATTCCGATGCGGGCGCCAGCGCGTATACCGACGTGGCCATCGATCAGGCATGGCGCGCGGTCGGGGATTTGCACGAAGTGTAGCGCGCCACACTGAGGCCGGGGCACGTGTCCTGGTCTCGCCGGAGGTCCCAAATGTCCATTCGGTTTTTGGCGGCGAATTATGATATCGTCTGTGCGTAGGCTCCCGAAGTCGGATTGCCTGAACTTCCTGGAACGCGAGTCGTGGTCCTTCCTCCACTGGTTCAGCCAATTTTCAGCCAAGTTGTGTGGTGCCGGGAAACGGCTGCGCGAATTCCTGCACTCAAGGCGCTTCGAAGGGTACCGGGAGAATTACGATGAAAAGTTTATTTGTAGGGAATATGAGCTTTCAAACCACCGAAGGCGACCTGCGAACATTGTTTGAACCGTTCGGGCAGATCACACGAGTGCACATGGCCATGGATCGCGAAACTGGTCGTGCACGCGGATTCGCTTTCATCGAAATGCCCAACGATGAGGAAGCGGCGAAAGCCATGGCGGGGCTGGATGGGAAGGAGTTCGGCGGACGAAACTTGAAAGTCAATGAAGCGCGTCCCAAAGGCGAAGGCGGACCACCACGCAGCGGGCAGCGAAGTTTCAATAATGGTCCCAGCGCTGGTCGTGGACCGAACACCGGCCGTGGACCAAGTGGTGGCAGCGGCGGAGGCCGTGGCAAAGGCGGTGGCGGCGGACGCGACCGCTTCTCGAACGAAGATTACCGCGAATCTGTCCGGCAGCCGCGCGAACCGCGCTGGTAGCCAGCACGTTGCATGAGTTGATGGACACCCGGCCCGAGCCGGTGTGCACTCTGTAGCGAGGAGAGAGAATGACAACGACCTTTCAGAAACGGCAAAAAGAAATGAAGCGAATGGAAAAGCGCAAAATGAAGGAAGAAAAGCGCGTCCAACGCAAAATGGATAAGACCACGCCTAAGGAAACAGGGACGGATCCGGCCCTGGACCCCACCATCGATTGGAATCACTCCGACGATTACATGACGCAGGAGTAGCACCGTTGAGTTCGTTGCGCTGAGATATTTGCGCTCCGATCTTAGGACCGGAGGACCGACGCGCGAGGCCTAACCTTAATTCCTGGTGGGCAAAAATAATTTAGAACCGTGGGCGCAAGGCTAACTAAGCCTTTTCCGCGGAGCTGTAGTGTTTTTAAGACTCCATCGGCGACCACGCCGACGTACCGGGTTGCCCGCAAAAATTGCATGACTTTCGCGCCCTCGCGGGCCATTTTTGCCCATCGCGATTTGGTTTGAGGATTTTGTTCCAGGCCGCGAAACTGTACGCCGCCAACGTCAAAATCAATTTGTGCGAGGCGATGTTTGGCGGTTCGTCGCACGGAGAAGATCGCGTCGCCGACAGTCACGATCTTTTTATGCTCCACAAGTGCTTGGCGCCACACCCAGAGAAACGCGTCATCGATAGCGGACGAGGTGTCGGCTACAGTCATGGAGAAGTGCTATGCGCGACGCCCCTAAAATCGTTGTGCTCGCCGCCTCGAGAAATACTGCGGTTGCCAAGCGAGAGGCTTTTGCAACGAAAACGCCAGTGCCAGTGCGGCTACTCCTACGCCAAGCAAAACTAGTGAGCCCGGCTCCGGCGTGGAAACGACTTCGGTCCAGGCGCCTGCAGCGGCCCGAGATTTGGCTGTCCCAGCCACATAGCTCACCATCCACGATACTGTTGTTGAGGCTGGTAGCACCTTGGCCTGGCCCGTCGTAGTTAGTATGAAAAAATACGTCCGTCCCAGTAATACTTACTAACCAAGTGGATAGCGGCGGTGGATTAGGCGAAATGTTCGGGTCTGTCAGTGGATCATTTTCGAACATCATTGTGCTGTTATTTTGATTTAGCGTAATGAGTGCCATCGGTCCAACTGTAAGCCAACACGTTAAAATTGTTATCGAATACCATGACGCCATCCAAATCGCAGTTACAGTGAGTATTGTAGTAAACCCCGCGTGCCAACTGCCTGGGTCAATTAGTTCACCATCAAATGTCCACACGCTATCAGCCCGCGCCAGCGCGGGGATAAATACCATCACGATAATTATTGCCAGACGCTTTAGCATTTAAAGTCCCTTTCTTAAGAATGCAGCACCCCAGTATTGATCATGAAGCGTCAACACCCCGCGGGCGCCGTTTGCTAATTAATACTTGAAACCCACGCGCTAATTTCTCGAAAAAAAAACGTGATGTCTGCGTATAAGATGTCGCCGGATCTAGTAAACGAACCCAATAACAGAAGGTCGTTAGGGTTGCCACAGGATCTTATGCATGATGCCAGTCACACTGCGGCGCACACCCCTGAAGTCCAGGGGCTTGCTTGTGAACGTACTTACTGGGAGTATTGGGAACAGGGCTGGTTCCCATTCAGCGTGCGACGCCTAAAACCTTCCTCTATGAGCGCAGCCTTATCAGAAGCCCGAACGCCGTAAAGGTAGCCGAAACCTGCGAGCAGAGAAATCAGGCTGGAAGGTTCTGGTGTTGAAACCACTTCTGTCCAGCTGCAATTCTGTCCCGAATTAGCTTGGCCAAAACCGAAAAGTTGGTTACCCACGTCGACATAGTTCATATCGACGGCGCCCTGCGTGGGGCCATTGTAATTGGTGTGGAAAACGACGTCCCCACCGGTGACATCCACTGCCCAGACAGCCAAAGGCGAATCGAAAGGCTCGCCTGCTGGTAAGCTGAACACGATAGTGCTGTTTTGGTTGTTCAACGTGTGTGTACCGTCCGTAAAGCTATAGGCCAGCACACTAAAGTTGCCACTGAATAACACGGTGGCGTCCAACTCGCAGTTACAGTGAGTGACAAGCTGTCCACCGCGCCAGGTGCCTGGGTCAGTCAGGTTCCCTTCAAACCTCCAGACGCTGTCCGCCTTCGCCAGCACGGGTAAAAAGAACATCGCTACGATCAATATGGACGTTTTGCCATTTATTGCTCCTTGTCCTGAACGCCAACGCTGGTGGTCGCGGAGGCGACGAAACTTACACCAATCTGGCGTTGTTATCAATAGCGTAATTTTGACGTAGATAGCAATAGGTAGAAATACTGAGAAGCTCCTGGATGTCGCGAAAAGGCGCTAATGGCCAGAAGGCATAACTGTAGAAGGGTCGCTGCGAGGTTTAAAAGAAGATTGGCTCCGGGGCGTGGACTCGAACCACGATAGCCAGATTCAAAGTCTGGAGTCCTACCAATTAGACGACCCCGGAGTAGCCGCAAGAAGTTTAGCAGAGGGCAACAGCGGTTAGAAGCGCGGCGGCGATGTGCGAAGAAAAAAATCACATGGCAATTTGTTATTGGCCGTGCCGGGCGAGTGTGTTCGTTGACGTTGATGAAGACGCTCGGTGCGCGACCGAGAAGATTCTGCTAAATTGATTAGGTTCCATTGCGCGACCCGCATGTGGAGAGGTGTCCGAGCGGTTTAAGGAGCACGCTTGGAAAGCGTGTGTAGGAGAAATCCTACCGTGGGTTCGAATCCCACCCTCTCCGCCACTTCCTTCATTTTTTGTATTTAGAAGGCATGGTGTCTATCATGGTGTCTGCTTTGCATTGTTTTCCGGCCGACTATCGGCGGAAAAGAGGCTTGCAGACATGTCCAAACGCGGCAATGGCTACGGCAGCGAAAATCGCGTCAACAATCCTCAAAAAGGTCAAAGTCGGCAAAAATTGGAACCTCTACCCCGCCGTCGTCGAACCTAACGGTAAACTCCGTGACAGGGTCCGTGTGCGCGGCAAAGTCGAACTTCATCCGAGGATACTACTACATCGAGTGGTGGCAAGACGGAAGAAACCGCGAGCAGATCAAAGATCGCGCCGAAGTCGTAGACCTCGCGCGTCGCAGAGCCCTTGAACTGGAAGCGAACCGCGCGGGCATCGAGACCGTTCAAGAAAACGGAAACGGGAGAGGGCTTGCGGTTGCCGAGGCCGTCGCCTCATACCTCAAGGACTTGGAGCCGCCCAGCGCGAGCCGAGAACTTACCAAGCCTATAAGCATTGCTTGGAGGTCTTCACAAATAACTGCGCAAAGAAGTTTATCCAGGATGTGAAACGCGAGGATGTGCTGGCGTTCATTCGCAAGCTCTATGAACTCGGAGGTACAGCTTACAATCGGGCAGTGATTGTTCCACAGCTGCTAAAAGCGAACAGGATCACCAAACTGCTCCACAACCGCGACTGGCCGGAATACGTTGAACCGATCCGTCCGATGTATGAGGACGAGGAAATTCAGGCGCTCTTCAAAGCGTGCGATGCAGATGAGCGCGTTCTGTATCTTTCTTATCTTTTTGACGGGTCTGCGCGATAAGGAGGTCGGCCATCTAACTTGGCGGGATATAGACTTTCGGACGCACGTGGTCCGCGTAACCAGAAAACCACTCTACGGATTCAAACCCAAGAACAAAGAAGAGCGCGAAGTGCCGGTGCCAGATTCGTTGATCGCTGGCCTT
>CAVPKZ010000164.1:0-11442 GCA_963705755.1 uncultured Acidobacteriota bacterium
AATTCAGGCATATCGTAGAAGGAAAATATGACAATCGCCGTGTCGGGAGACTGAGCGCAAATCTGTCGGGTCAGCTCAACGCTCTCCATACCAGGCATTACCCAATCTTTTACAATTACGTCCGGCTTCAACTCCACGATTTTCCAGGGCTTCTCCCCCGGTGCTGGCTTCCCCGCAGACTTCCCATCCGGAATGCTGTTGCAGCAAAACCCTCAATATCCCCCGTGTTCCGTCATGATCGTCAGCGACTAGAATTCTGGCCATTAGTTGCAAAGTTCCCGAATCACTAAAGTATTGAAATGCACTGCCACCCGCAGCGCTATACAGATTTTCCTGTAGGGCCAAATGTTCTGTAGGGCATCCTACAAAAGGCATCGCCATGAAACCATCGGGAGGCGGCGTTGCGTTTCTATTATCGGTGGTATTTATAATCCGGGCAAATTGCAGCTGCTGGCTTGCGGGACGACAGAGCCCCGTCAAGAAGACCCTAATTGCTACAATCCCAACTAAGGTCTCAACCATTGCTTTTGCAAAGATGACTGCGAAGGCCTGTTGCCACAGTAAGTGTAAAGCGAAACATTTGGAGGATCCGATTCTGGCTTGGGTCCATGGACTTACAGCGACCCAATTGACTCGTCTATATGCAGATGCAGTGCGAGAACTGTTGTTGTCGTTACGCGAGGATGCAAAGGCTGGGAGACCTGTGGGCTACCTTACCCGGCTAAGATTGTCGGTGGAATGCTACATGAAGGGTCTTTGGGTTGGGCTGGTGGCGAGCCCGGACGAGGTCGTTCATGACGCGTCCGGCGAGGAGCCATACCTTCTGATTAGGAAACTGAACAGAATAGTTTTCTCTCAGGTGCTCGGGCGACAGGTCGTACCATCATTTTCTTTCAAGATACCAGGCGGCAGGGACTTCGATATAAATGATCTGCTAAATACGTCGACGCACATGACCGCAAACTCCCTAGCTATTGCTCGGTCCATTACGCGTGAAGAGCTTGTCCGGATGCATTTTCCTATAGATAGACTTATGGTCGCGCACTTCAAGACCTTGCAACACGTGGTTCGCCAGTTAAGCGAAGGAAAAACAAGAGGGGAGATAATTGGGGACTTGCGTAGTCGAGTTCCTGAGGGTGACGTCGGTTCGCCTAAGGTTTAACATTTGCCACTGAGATCTGGCATGCAGGTTCTCAAAATTTCTTTTTAAACACACCTGTACTCTTCACTTCACCAACTCCTCGCCACAATAATGAGACACTTACAAGGTTAGGATGGTGGGCGATAAAGGACTCGAACCTTTGACCTCTCCCGTGTGAGGGGAGCGCTCTAACCAACTGAGCTAATCGCCCGTTCGTGGTTTAGTTGTAACAGGAAGGGCCCGGGTTTTCAACCAATGCCGACCGCCACCTCTCAAGTCGTCGCGCAGCTGCAGCGCAGCATCGCGCGCGCCATCTACGGTAAAGAAGAAGCCATCCAACTTTCCTTGATCACCTTGCTGGCCCGCGGCCACTTGCTGATCGAAGACGTTCCCGGAGTTGGCAAGACCACCCTGGCGCAAGCGCTGGCCAAATCCTTCCATTGCACCTTTCAGCGCATTCAATTTACTTCCGATTTGCTGCCCAGCGATGTGCTCGGCGTCAGTGTTTACAATCCCGAGACGCGCGAATTTGAATTTCGCTCCGGGCCGATTTTCGCCAACGTGGTATTGGCCGACGAAATCAACCGCACCACGCCCCGCACCCAATCGGCGCTGCTGGAAGCCATGAACGAAGCGCAGGTAAGCATCGATGGAAAAACGATGGCGCTGCCCCAGCCGTTCCTGGTGATTGCCACGCAGAATCCCGTCGAACATCACGGCACCTACCCGCTGCCGGAATCCCAGCTCGATCGATTTTTGATGCGCATCAAGATGGGCTACCCCTCGCCAGAGACGGAAAGAGAAATTCTGCGCAAACGAGTCGGTGTGCGCGGGGAAAACCCTCTGAATGCCCTGGAGCCCGTCGCGGACGTCAGCGAAGTACTTACCATGCAGGATGAAGTGGCCCACATAAAAGTGGATTCCGGCCTGCACGATTACGCGCTGGAGATCGTCAACCGCACCAGAAATTCCGATTTGTTAGCCCTCGGCGTGAGTCCGCGCGGCACACTGATGCTGCAACGCGCGGCCCAAGCGCGGGCTTTTCTTGATGGCCGCGATTATTGTTTGCCGGATGACTTCAAGAAACTTGCCGTGCCGGTATTTTCGCACCGCGTAGTGGCCAGTTCGCGTCACGCTTCGCTGCAGAAAAAATCGGAGACCACGGAATCGGTCCTGCGCGACATCGTGGAGTCCGTTCCCGTACCGCTGTGAACCTTTTAATCGTTGCCGGATTTTGTCGCGCCACAACGGCGTATTCGTTTTCCACGTCTCCGTCACCGCTGTCTTTGAATTTTAATTATTTCGCGGAACGATTCTTCCTATGAGCTTTAGCCGCTCAATCATCGCGCATCTCCGCGCAAGTTCCGACCGCTCGCCGGTGCGCACTTTTCTTTTGGCCCTTGCGGCCTTGGCAGTGGCTCTCCTGCTCGCGCTGTATTCCGGCGCGGCTGCGGAGCTGGGACAGTTGCTGGAGGCCAGCACTTCGGCGGTAGCAGCGCTTGCCGTCGCAGCATGGGTCGCGTTGACCCTGGTGCCCGCCATGGCCCAACGCACTCCGCTGCGCTGGATCGGCTACAAAATGGAATACCGCGTTTCGCGCGCGGGCTGGATTTATTTTGGCGGAATTATTCTGGTGGCCCTGGCTGCGCTGAACACCGGCAACAATCTTTTGTTCCTCGTGCTCGCCTGCCTCATCGCCATTATCTTGATGTCCGGCATTCTTTCCTCGATAACCTTGTCCGGCGTGGAGATGCGTTTGGAGCTGCCGGAACACATTTTTGCCGGCCAGCCGGTGCGCGCCAACATTCAATTACAAAACGACAAGCACACCTTGCCAAGTTTTTCTCTGCGCGTGGAAGCCGTCAAGCCGAAGGACTCTCCAGCAGCCGCCATGCTCGAAACTCCGGTGTACTTTCCATACTTGCCAAAACGCGATCGCGTGCAGCAAACCGTGCCCATGACCTTTATGCGCCGCGGATTGCATCGCCAGGATACTTTTCGCATGGTTACCCGCTTCCCTTTTGGTTTCTTGCAGAAATCGCGGCGACTGGATTTGAAAACCGAGGCAGTCGTGTACCCTTCGGTGGCTCCGACGGACGAGTTAGTGGAAATTCTGCCGGGATTACACGGCGCGCTCGAAAGTTTGTCGAAGGGACGCGGCCAGGATTTGTATGCGCTGCGCGGCTACGTCGCCAACGACAGCGTGCGCCATGTGCACTGGAAAGCTTCGGCGCGCTGGGCGCTCTGATGGTGCGCGAATTTACGCGCGAAGACGACTGTCGCGTGCTGCTGGTTCTCGATCCGCACATCAGCTCGGTGCTCGAACCGGGAAGCGATCCCACCGCCCATACCGCTAGCGAACGATTTGAACGGGCCATCACGCTATGCGCGGCACTCAGCTGGCATTTTTACGAGCGCAACGCCCATCTGCAATTCCGCAGCGCCGGAGTGGAGACGCGTCTGGCCCCCGCGGAAGAAATTGTGTTTTTGATCTTGCGATATTTGGCGCTGGCGAGTCCTCTGCCACCCGATCCAAAACACACGCTGATCACCGATCTGGCATCCTCGCCGGAATTGTTTAAGGTGATCGTTACCAGCCAGCCGCGCGGATCCATTCCCGCAAACGTGTGGTACTCGTCGTACGTAATTTTTTTGGATGATGTGTTGAAGTAGGTTTGTTTTCGCCGTCGCGGTTACATCGAGTGTGCGAAAATGGCGCGTTGATGAGTGCGCCTTTCTTTCTGACAGCTCCTGAACTCAAGAAATTCCGAGCCGAGTTGCTTGACTGGTTTGCAACTTATCAGCGGGACCTGCCTTGGCGTCGCGACGGCGACCCTTACCGCATCTGGATTTCGGAAATTATGCTGCAGCAGACTCGCGTTGCGGCGGTGATTCCTTATTTTGAGAAATTCTGCGCGCGTTTTCCGGATGTGCAGGCGTTGGCGGAGGCCGAAGAGGCCGAAGTGCTTCGTATGTGGTCGGGCCTTGGCTACTACAGCCGCGCTCGCAATTTGCAGGCCGCCGCGCAGCAGATCGTTCGAGCGCATGGCGGCACATTTCCCACAACCGAAGTACATATTCGCGCGTTGCGCGGAGTCGGTAAGTACACCACCAACGCCATCCTCAGCATCGCCTTTGGAAAACATCACGCCGTGGTCGAAGGCAATGTTGCGCGCGTGGTGGCGCGACTCGAAGCCGTTCGCGGAGACTTGCGCCAAGGCTCACGGTGGGAATCATTGCAGCGCACCGCAGACTATCTATTGGCGCCCGACGCTCCCGGAAATTGGAATCAGGCCATGATGGAGCTTGGTGCCACCATCTGCACGCCGCGCTCGCCACAATGTTTGTTGTGCCCGGTAGCGAAATTCTGCCGCGCGCGCAAATTGGGAATACAGGATTTAATTCCCGAGAAACGGAAGAAGCGCGCCACCGTCGGCGTTCGGCTTGCGGCCGTAGTGTTGGTCGATGACCGAGGCAGGTGTATTTTGTTGTCTCCGCCAAAAACCCGAGCAGGAAAAGCACTGGCCGATGACATTCCCACGCTAGTATCGAAGATGTGGCATTTCCCGACCGTTGCGGTTAGTGAAGATCCGGTGAGCGACTTGCGGCGATATTTGAAAAATGTCGTTGGCGCTAAACGACTACCGTCGCGATTCGTACCGCTTCGCAAGATTCGCCACGCGGTGACCTACCGAGCCATCAGCTTGCTTCCCTTCCGTGTGGAATTCAAAAAATTGCCACGCGTCAAAAGCGCAAGAATAATTTTGTTGAAGGATTTTTCCTCCGTGCCGGTTTCGAACTTAACGCGCAAGGTAGCGCGCGCGGCTCTTGAGGCGGCTGATCACTAATGATCTTTTCCATCATTAGATGCCGCAGAAAACAAATATATCGGTTACGCCAATCGAGCTTTGCTCTTATCCAATCCACGCTTCTAACCTAACGTGGTGGGCTGTCGCCGAGATTCTTCTCTCGCGCTTCCAGATATCGCTCGATATATTTTCCCAGCACATCGGCCTCAAGATTCACTGCATCGCCGGCAACACGGTCGCGCAAATTGGTGTGCTCATACGTATAAGGGATCACCGCAATCTCCACGACTCGCCCGTCCCAACTCGCCACTGTCAGGCTTATACCGTCCACGGTGATCGAGCCCTTCGGCACGATGTTTCGCGCAAAGTCCGGATGCACTTCCACCGCGAATCTCCAGCTCTCGCTGCCAACGCCCTTAGGACGCAACTCGCTCACCCGTCCAATGCCATCAACATGCCCCAGCACAAAATGACCGCCAAATTCTTGACCAACCGTGAGCGGCTGCTCCAGATTTACGTGCATACCTCTTTTCCATGCGGGAGCAGTGGCGCCAAAAGAAGTTTTGCTCACCGTCTCGGTAGAGAGATCGGCAGAAAATCTTTCTCCATGCAACTCCGTGATCGTAAGGCAACAGCCGTTAACTGCGATGCTTTTCGACACGGCCAGCGAGCCCGTCAACGTGGGGGCATGAATCATCACCCGGCCGCCAGTGTCGCTCAACTCAAGCGAATGCAGTAGCCCCAGATGTTCAATGATTCCCGTAAACATCGTGCAGTATCCCTTCAACCGCAAAGTCTGGCCCGAATTGATGAATATTCAAGTTGCGTAACGCGGCGTGTTTCAAATTTGCCGCTGTAGCGAATGGCACGCGCGTTTCGCCCGCGAATCTCGGCGCGTAAAATAGAAAAACTTTATCCACGATATCCGCCGCAAGCGCCGCTCCATTCAACTCGCTGCCTGCTTCCAGCAACACGCTCAAGATTTCACGCTTTCCCAATTCGTTCATCACCGCATTCAAATCTATATGTCCCGCGCGCTGTTTCATGCTGACAATTTCAACGCCAGCCTTCTGCAACGCCCGCGCCTTGGAAGACCGCAGTGTGACGGCCGTGAATACCAGTAAATCGTCATCGGCAGTTTTGACGATGCGCGCTCGGGGTGACAATCGCAGCTTGGAATCTAGAATCACGCGCAACAATCGTCGCCGGCGCGGCGATCCGCTGCGGTCCGTAAGCAGCGGATCATCCGCCAATATCGTGCCTATGCCGGTGAGCAGCGCGTCCGAAGCATGCCGCATTCGGTGCACTTCCGCCCGGGATTCCTCCGAAGTTATCCACGTGCTGCTTTTTCTTTTGCCCGCTTGCGGCAACGCCAGTTGGCCGTCGAGCGTCATCGCCGATTTCAGCGTGACAAACGGCCGCTTCTTGCGAATCCATTTTGCGAACGGTTCATTCAACCGCCGCGCTTCTTCTTCCAGCACCCCTGTGAATACCTCAATGCCTGCAGCTCGCAATCGATCGAAGCCGCCGCCCGCGACAACAGGATTCCGATCGTCGATCGAAGCTACCACTCGTTGAATCCCCGCCTTGATGATCGCTTCGGTGCAAGGCCCGGTGCGCCCAGTATGATTGCAAGGTTCGAGATTTACATAGAGTGTGGCGCCGCGCGCTTTTTCTCCCGCGGATTTAATGGCCACCACTTCCGCGTGGTCGCGCCAATCGTACTGATGAAAGCCTTCGCCAACAATTTGTCCTTCGCGCACGAGCACGCACCCCACCAACGGATTGGGACTCGCCAGCCCAGTTGCTTTGCGCGCCAAGTTCATGGCGCGCTGCATGTAGCCGATGGCGTTAGCGTCCACGATTAATTGAAGAGGGAGTCTGCGTAGGTCTGCGCGTCGAAGGGAACCATATCGTTAATCTGTTCTCCGGTGCCCACGAAGCGAATCGGCAAGCGCAATTCGCGCGCGATGGCCACCACGATTCCGCCTTTCGCGGTGCCGTCCAGCTTGGTCAGAATAATGCCGGTCACACCCACGCTGGTGGTGAACTGCCGCGCCTGCGCCAAACCGTTCTGCCCGGTAGTTGCATCCAGCACCAGCAGCACATCGTGAGGCGCGCCAGGAATTACTTTCGCGGCGGTACGTTTCATTTTCTCGAGTTCGATCATCAAGTTCGATTTGGTATGCAGGCGTCCGGCGGTATCTACGATCACGGCATCGGCTCCACGAGCTTTCGCGGCGGCCATCGCGTCGTATACCACCGCGGCGGGGTCCGAGCCAAATTTCTGCTTGATTACTTCAATACCGTTGCGCTGCGCCCAGATTTCCAGTTGTTCAATGGCCGCAGCGCGAAAGGTGTCCGCGGCGCACAACACAACGCTCTTCCCTTCCTGCTTCAGGCGATTGGCCAGCTTGCCGATGCTGGTGGTCTTGCCCGCGCCGTTTACACCCACCACAAAAATCACACGCGGTCCGTGGCCATTTAACGAAGCGCGTCCTTGAAAAACATTTACGCTTCGCGACTCCGTCAAAATGCGCACGATGTGTGCTTTAATTTCGCGCTTCAGCTCTTCTGCGTTGGACAGTGCGTTGCGATCCATTTTTTCACGCAGCGCCTCCAGAATCTCTCGTGTGGGAGTTACGCCCAGATCTGCCGACAGTAAAGCGGTCTCCAATTCCTTGAGCAGCGCAGAGCTGATGCGCCGCTCACCCTGAAAAATGGTGTCGACGGTTTCCGACAGCACGCTCTTGGTCTTACTGACCGAAGTTTTGAGCTTGTCGAGAAGTGTTGGCTCGGGTGGCCCGAAGAGTGAAATCATACGATTGAGCGCCACATTTGTGGCGCGTGTAGAAATTGTAGCAGAAGCGTGCATCCGCTGAATCCGCGCGGCGCGCAGCAGCGCCGAACTCGCGATTTTTTAGCGCACACGGCAAAGAGCCCGGTTGTTGCTAAAAATTATGACAACAATCTGAGCGAAGGAGTTAAAAAAGAACCAACGAAGAATTGCGAAAAAATTGAAAAGAACCGAAACAAAACTAAAGAAAACTGAAAAAAAATCAGACTTGCACTTCGACCGCGCTCAATCGCAATTTTCCGGCGTTGATCGTTGATTCCAGGGCGTTCACCACATTCTCATCAAATTTCGTGCCCTTCAGAGTCTTAATGCGCTGCAAGGCAAAATCGATATCCATAGCCGACTGGTACGGGCGGTTAGTGGTCATGGCGTCCAACGTATCGGCTACGCCGATAATGCGCGCCATCATCGGAATTTGCGGTCCTTGCAAGCCGTACGGGTAGCCGCGCCCGTCCATGTGTTCGTGATGCAGCTCGATGCCCGGCAGCATATCTTTCAGTTGCGAAACTGGACGCATGATGTTGGCGCCCTTGATGGTGTGCTGCTTCATTAGCTCAAATTCTTCCGCGGTCAGCGCGCCGGGCTTCTTGAGGACGCGATCTTCCACGCCAATTTTTCCTACGTCATGCAGCAGCGCGGAAATGCGCAATGTGTCCAAAGCTTCCGGCGACAGGCCCAGTTCCTGGCCCACCAGCGTCGAATATTTTGCCACACGGCCGGAGTGACCGCGGGTGTAAGGGTCCTTTTCGTCGATGGCCGCGGCGAGCATGCGGATGGAACCGATGAACAGCTCGCGGTTTTCTTCCGCAGCTTCCTTGAGGCGCTCGATGTACTCCTCGATGTCGCCCGCCATCTTGTTGAAATTTTCGGCCAGCTCGCTGATTTCCGTGGCGCCGCGCACCGGCGACCGCTGGTGAAACTCTCCACGGCTGATAGCACGAGTGGAATCGGCCAGGCCGCGAATCGGGCCGCTGATTCCCACGGCAAAGAAATAGCCCAGGCCGATGGCCGCCAAAACCACGAAACTTACGAAGGCGAGAGCCTGACGATTTAAGTCGTCCATGCCGGCATCGGAACGCGCTTCGTTCAAGCTGCGCTCGGCAATCACCGCCCAGTTGACCTCCGGAAATGTGCTGTAGGTCCCGATCATTTCCACACTGTGATTTTTTTCTTTCTCAGTGAAGCGCACGGTTTCGGTATTGCGCAGTTCCTGCGGCAGTGCGGTCACCTGGGTAACCAGCGAGTTGCCACTGGCATCCGCGCCGGGCACGAAGTTCTTGGTATCCGGATGGGCAACGATGTGGCCGTAGTGATCCACCACGAACACGGTGCGGCCGCGAACACTGGCTTCCTGCAAGCGGTGCAGGATGGTGTCCAGCGAAACTACAGCGGCAAGCATGCCGGTAAACTGATCGCCGGAATCGCGCAGTGGCACGGCAATCACAAACGCCGGGCGGTTGTTGGGAGCCAATGCGAGCGGATCGCTGCGAAACTTCACTACGTTCAACTGCTGCGACTGCATGCAGGTTACAAAGGCGCGTTGCAGGGCCTTGGCTACAAAGGGATCCTGCTCGGCGCGGAAATTTCCTTGTGACGCGCTGGTCCCTTTGCCCGAGCGACCCACCGCCGTCAGGTAAATAAATGTGGTGCGGTTGCTGTCGACGAAATTCTCCAGCAGGCGAGTTACTTTTGGTTCCGAGACGGGATCTTCCACATTGTCGATCAGTCCAGTCAGGGTGAGAATTTGGCGTTCGCTCATCAACTGCTGGGTGAGATTGGATTCGAAGAATTGAATTTCCTGCGAGAGCGAGCGGGTCAGGTCGGCCTGGTCCACTCTTTCGTTGTCCGTCAATTTTCCCTGACTGAGATGCAGTACCTGGCGGTGATACAAACCAAGGGGAACAACGCTGACCAACAGCATCGCGCCCAAGCACTAGCCAGAGAATACGGATGCGCCCAACGCGCACACGATTACCAGACGGATTGAAGATTGAAAGCGCATAACCTAGAACCATTTTAGGTGAACTCTGTGAAGCTGGAAGTGGCTGACAACAGTAGCGCGTAGCGCATGTGCAACTGGAACGGAGGTACTACTCGCTTACGGAGCTGGAAGGCGCTTGCTGTCGAGTAGTTGGCGTAGTGTCATTGATTTTCACGCCGAGCTAGCCGCGGATAGCCACGCAGAAAAACCCTTCGTTTGTGCAGCTGAGACTCCCAGACTGCAGAACGCGAGCCGCCAGATACCCCCCACCCCCCGGTGTTTTTGGCAAAAAGAGTCCACAAAGTGATGAAAGCAAAGGGCGAGCGTTGCAGAAATGTGTAAAGAGTTCACACTTCTTGAAAATAGGTGAGATGCGTAAGGTAGAGCGAAGTCAAAGCGAAAACGGCCGGGAAATAGTCCGGTGGGAGCCACGAAGGTGGTCGTGCTGCCAACAGCCTTGGGTTTCTGGGGCGCGAAGTTCATTACACATATTACTATATTGATACATAAATAACTATAAAAATTTGGAGAAAAGGTGTCGGCGGCCCGTGCCACAGGCTCTTGGCTAGAGTTCTGGGAACTACTCGCGCTTCTGCGGGCGACCCATGATTTCTTCCATGGCATCTCGCGGGGATTTGCCATGGTGGAGAATGGCGTTTACCTGGGCGGTGAGGGGGAGTTCGATTTGGTGCTCGGACGCCAGTGCTAACAGGGCGCCTGCGGTGCCTACGCCTTCGGCAACCATGCGGGTGCTGGCGACGATCTCCACCAGAGCGCGGCCTTTGCCGAGTTCAATGCCCAGTTGACGATTCCGGCTTAAGGAGCCGGTGCACGTCAGCACGAGATCACCTAGACCTGCGAGTCCGCTCAGGGTTTCAGCGCGAGCACCAAGGGGCATGGCCAGGCGCGCCATCTCCGCCAGACCCCGAGTGATCAGTGCGGCGATCGCATTGGTACCCAATCCCAGACCCTGACAAGCTCCAGCGGCAATGGCCATGACGTTTTTCATCGCGCCAGCGAGCTCCACGCCGACCACATCGTCGTTGGTGTATAGGCGGAAGGATGGACCTGCGAATTCGGACTGAATATAACTCGCGACGGTTTTGCCGCCTTGGCTGTTTCCGACGGCCTCCCGGATCTGCGAGGCCACAACCACGGCAGTAGGGTCTCCGCGAGCGGCTTCCAGGGCGAACGACGGGCCGGAAAGCACCGCGACCGGGGATAGCGAGGATTTGTCCGCCAATACCTGCAACAGGACTTCGGTCATGCGCAAATGCGTTGAGGGTTCCAAGCCCTTGGTGGCGCTCACGAAAACCGGCGTAGTTTTCTCGGTAAATGGCAAGGCTCGGGAGTAAACCACTCGCGCATAGGCGGAGGGCATAGCTCCCACGATGATGTTGGCATTGGCTAAGGCATTGGCGAGGTCGCTGGTGACGGTGACCTCGGCGGGAACCAGGCATCCCGGAAGGTACAGCCCGTTTACGCGGCTCTTGCTGACTGCGTAGGCCAACGCCGGGTCGCGCATCCACAGGGAAATCTCGTGAGGCTTGTGGCTGCGGAACAAAACGATGGATAGCGCCGTGCCCCAGCTTCCACCACCAAGGATGGTGATTTTGGTCATTTCGTTTGGTCGTTCTTGCCGGCAGAAAATTTT